>DAOVMU010000040.1 GCA_030630585.1 Candidatus Bathyarchaeota archaeon
AATGCTCTAGCCACAAAACCTTTTGGTTACATGCCAAACTGTCGTAGGGGGTGTTCTAAGTCTCAATTGATTTTGTTACGGTAGAAGTTGCTATAAAGCAAATCCCGCCTAGAATACACACTGTTGCTCAATACAACACCTGATGAGGTGGATCCCCGTGTTTCTTTATCCAAGGTGCACGCGAACCGAGGATTTAAACATGATTTGTGTAGTTTGGCGCCGGGGATTGGGTTCAAACCTTGGTTTAAATCCTTGTTTTTTACGCTTTACAGAATAGCTTTCAATAGTGAATGTTCAAATGGTGAGGCGGTGTCGAAGGCTTTAAGCCTCTTGACTCGATTAACAAGGTTGGATTGGTGAGAAGATGGATAAGACCAAGATCGTGCTTGTTGGGTATGGCTCTCAAGGGACAAGGATTGCAGAAGCTATCTCCGATCAGCCGGACTTTCATCTGGTGGGTATAGGTTTGAAGGAGCCGGACGTATTTGCTCACATGGCATTCAGAAAAGGATATTCAATTTATGTCACCAGTAATGAAGACGTTGATAAGTTCAAAGAATCTAAAGTAGATGTGCAAGGAACACTTTCCGAAGTACTACCGCAGATAGATGTAGCTGTAGATGCCACACCAAGTGGTGTTGGGAAGAAAAACAAAGAGGATTTTTATTCCAAGTATAGCGTCAAGAGCGTTTTCCAAGCGGGTGAAGCTTTCGATGTAGCAGACATTCAAACGTTTATGTCGATCATCAACTACGATGATGCCAAGAAATCAAATTCCGTTCGTATTCCATCACCTTTTGCAGTATCTTTAATGAGAACTCTCAAACCGCTAGATGTTGAGTTTGGTGTAAAACGTGCAACGTGCACACTTATTCGACCTGGTTCTGAACCCATGAGGGGCCACTATGGACCGGTTGACACCATAGTTCTCGACAGACCAAATGTTGCACAAAACGTCCTCCGCGATGAAATGCGGCAAATGCTCCGGAAGGACGTGACATTTGCATCTATAGCGGTTCCTTCTATTCTTTTAGCCGTGGAGGTTGTAGTGGTCGATTTGGAGCAAATGGCATCAGCTGAACAAGTCATAGACCTCCTGTTTAGGATTCCTAGGATCATACTTGTGAAAAGTAGTATGAGGTTGCATTCGACAGACGCAATCTTCGAATATATTCGTAGGGTTGCTCGTCCCTCAGCTGATGTCTACGAGCTATGTGTATGGTATGAACATGTGGAAGTGACTGGGCACAGATTAAAGCTCGTTCAAGCTTTTGATCCACACTGCGTTCAAACCTCAGAGGTAATAGATGCAATAAGAGCTCTAGCAGGTAGAGAAGAGATGCAAGAAAGCTTTAATCGAACTAACAAAGCATTGAAGCTTCTCAGTCCCGGCATATATCCATAGATGTGCGTGCTAAACTAAGAAATTAAACATGATTTGTGTAGTTTGGCGCCGGGGGTGGGATTTGAACCCACGTGGCCCCGAGAGGCCACAGACTTTAAGGCTTCTTATAGTCTCCAGGCCTGCTCCCTACCTGACTAGGAGACCCCGGCACGCAGTATCAATAATTGAAAGTTGGTTTTATTGTTTTTCTGATATGAAGACACGGTATCCACTTTTTCTTGCGAGTATTTCAGTTTTTCCGAAGGCTTCTTCAGAAAGCATTTTCAGTCTTTTGCCACCTATCCTTGATCTCACAACCATTTGAAAGCTTGCTTTGTCCGCCATGTGTTTTGGTGCTTCAGTAATTATTGCTTTTACTGTTTCCATTCCAGCGCTTAATGGAGGATTCGAGAGGATGCAGTTAAAGGTTGAATTTCTAACTGGCTCGTATAGGTAGCCTCTTCTGGCTTCTGCGTTGCCTATGCTATTGTGTTGAATGTTCTGTTTTGCAAGCCATACGGCCCGTTCATTCACATCAACCATGACCAATCGCAGATTAGGATTGAAAACAGCAGCTGCTACTCCAACAGCTCCATAACCGCAGCCGATGTCAAGAACGCGACCCTGTTCAGGAAGAACCATAGACTCGATCAGTAGTCTTGTACCCAAATCAACACGCTTCTTGGAAAATACGCCGGAGGATGTCAGAAACTTGAAAGGTCTCCCACGAAGATATGTATGTACCATTCCGAACTTTGCTTTTGATTTGGGATAAGCTGAAAAATAGTGGTTTTGGCCTTCATTTTTCTTTTGCATTCTAGGCTTCGCCGCTTTTCCAGCATCTGGGATATGTACTCCTAGGCATCAAAACCCTTCTGGTTTTAGCAACAACACCATGCTCCATATTCAAAATTTCTTCTGTAGCAGTCACAGCCTCAGCTAGGGCCACAGCTTCGCCCTTCAACGTGAAAACTGCAACCATAGAGCCGCTTAATATTCCAGTCTCAAAAGACAAAACTCCCGGCGCTGTCAGGCTTGCACCATGACAGATAGCATCCACCGCAGAGTCCCTGATGTAAATTTTTGGAACTAATGCTAAAGCCTTCTCCATGGGTTGAACGAATTTTCTCAAAATCTTTTCTTCTTTTTGCTGTTGCCATTCCATAAACCAGTAGGCTACATCATGCAATGTTGCCATATCTCTGTTCTCGACAAAGGGTCCAGCCCGTGTTCTCCGCAGCTCTTGCATGTGGGCTGCACATCCTAGAACTTCACCTACATCATGACAAAGTTTGCGTATGTATGTCCCAGCTTCACATCCTACCTTGAAGAGAACGTTTCGTCCCTCCATCTCGAAGAAATCAATGTAGTAAATTCTTCTTGTACGTAACCGACGCTTGACCGAAGCCCGTAGAGGCGGCCTCTGGTAAATTAAGTCTTCAAACTCCTTCAGCACCTTCTTCACACGTTCTTTCTCTGCCTCGCCGTGAAGCTTCATTACACATATGTATTCCTTCCCACTCAAAAGTAAGGCTTGAACTATTTTCCTAGATTCCTCTAACGCTATTGGTAAAACACCAGTCACGTGAGGATTTCTCTGGCTTAAATTACGCCTCTAGAGTCCCGCCGTGACCGACACGATTAAGCTTTAGGATTCGTTTAACCCACGCGGCTACTTCGTGGCTTGTAGGGCCTGCTGGTTTGTCCAGGTTGATAACGCCGTATTTTACGTATTCTTCAGCTGGCCTTTCTTCTGGTTTGTGGCCGTAGCGTGGATTTGTTTTGTCTTCAGCTTTCACCAATAGTTTACGCTTAGTTTCCCATGGAAGAGCGGTTCTAGGCATTTTGAAGGTTACACTCCTGTAATGTAGAAAAAGGTTTAGAAGTATATGAGTTTAAACTGAAGCTAAAGCTGGCTTAACTATCTGTTTCATTTCTTCCAGTTTGCCTGAAGTCTTCACTGCCTCCATAACTTCATCATCGGAGGCTCCCCGCTTGATTTCTATTTTGTCTTGAGATGGTTCTATGTGGTCAGCGTTCGCTCTTCGCCTTCTCACTCCAGTTAAGTTTTTTGGCCCTGTTATTAGCACGAAGTTCTTGTCTACTATGTCAACTATTATGCATTTTCTTCCGGCTTCTCGGCCCGTCAGTTTTACACAGATTCTACCAATCTCTATTGCTGGCACTTGAAAACCCCTCTAGGAAAACCATTCGAACACATATTTATAGCTTCACCTTCAATCGAGGATATTGAAGCACCGAACCATAAACATATACACAAAAAGAAACAAGATTCTGGCGTCTTCACCGTTTTCTTTAGTTAAGTCATGAATTTTTGAACAACGTTGTAGAGAACACTTGTTCCAAACACCAAGTTTTCTATGGGGATACGTTCGTCTATGCCGTGGACTGTTTTCAAAATTTCACCATAGGGCACATCGGCACGCATTGGCTGAAAACCATAGCATACACTACCCATTTTTCTGAAGAAACGGGAATCAGTTCCACCAGTAAGCAAGATTGGCGCCGCAGAACTGTCAGGTTCAAACTCTTTCAGAACGTTTTCAATCAGATCGTAAAGCGGCGTATTCATCGAAGATTCGGATGGTTCGCTGGCCTGGATAATTTCAAACTCTAATTTTTCTAGGTCAACATCTTTTAGCAAGCCTTTTATTTCCTTTATGGCGTCTCTTGGATTTTGTCCAGGCAATATTCTGCAGTCGAAAACGGCTTCGCATTCGGAGGGAATTATGTTTTCTTTTACGCCTCCGTGAATTATTGTGGGCGCAATAGTCATTCTGAGCATGGCACGTATTTCTTCTGCCATGACTTTGTCTTTCTGGGCTAACATGTCTAGGATTTGGTCTCCTGCCTTTGGGTTTTGAAGCAAAATCGATAAGGCTTGTTGTACGAGCTTGTTTTCTTTTGCGATTGCGCTTAGCAACTGTTTCACGGTTGACACCAATGAGATTTTTGAACGATAGTTTCCAAGTTTTTCTACAACTCTGTTCATTCGCAAGATTGCGTTGTCTGCAGCTCCGGGTACTGAACCGTGTCCTGGTTCGCCTTTCGCTATGATCTTAAGCCACAGAATTCCCTTTTCTGCTGTTTGAATCGTGTAGATGTTTTTTCCGTTGATTGGAATTGCTAATCCTCCACCCTCGTTTATTACATATTTTGCCCGGATTTTTTCCAGATGACTCCGTACAAGCCAGCCTGCACCGGCTTCTCCACCTTTTTCCTCGTCGGCTGTTGCAGCCAGTATGATGTCGCCTTTAGGCTCTATGTTGTTTCTTTTCAGAAGCTTCATAACCACAACTTCCATGGCTGTCATGGACTTCATGTCTATTGCTCCCCGTCCCCAAACGAAACCGTCTTTGACTACACCTCCGAAGGGATCTACACTCCACTCTTTCGGGTTTGCAGCAACCACATCCAAATGTGAAAGCAAGAGCAAACTGGGTTTTTCGCCAATTCCTTTGATGCGCGTGATTACGCTGCCTCTTCCTGGTGCAAACTCGAAAAATTCGCAGTTAAACCCTTCTTTTTCTAGAGTTTCAGCCAAGTATTTTGCTGCTTTTGTTTCGTTTCCAGGCGGGTTAGTTGTATTTATTTGAATTAAGTCGCTTAAAAGATTCGTAACTTCATCTTTGACTTCCTTTAGCAATTGGGCGCACATTTTCAATATTCACCTATTACCTGGATTATCAACGTTTAGTTAACTTAAGATTTTGTAGTGCGTGCGACTTGCTTTCTCAATAGCAATAAATCATTCTCTTAGACCAGTGATACATGCTCTTTTAGCATGTAAGATGGAAAGCTCCAATTACTATCCTTTTTGATTTGTCAGCCAACAAGTTATTCTGTAAGAGTTTGTTGAATGTCTGAGTCGCCTTCTTAGTTGGCTGAGCAACCAATTCAATTTCACAGGATTCTAAAATGCTTTCGACTTCAGGTGAAACCTTCATGAGTCCATAATAGCCTGTGCCTAAGACAAACACTTCAGGCTTTGGTTCGTGTTTAAGCACTTCCTCCAAGTCTTCAACATGCAACCTATGTCCTTCTTTCCTCCACCAGCCATCAATAACTCGTTCTGGCAAAATGATGACGTCACTTGCATAGTTTTTACCGTCTATAACTATTGCACCAAATTTGTATGATTCAATCAAATGGGGGAACCTCACCAAATTACTTCATATATTCCAATGATTTAAAGTCTCAATTCGTAAAACACATTCAAAGCTTTTACTTGTCATTTGTGTAATTCAGTTGATAGGAGAGTGCTGAGGAGGTGAAAAGGTTTTCAAAGAAGTTTTATGGAAGAGACCCGGCTTTGGTTGCGAAGGGTTTGCTTGGAAAAATTCTAGTAAGAACGTTGAATTCCGAATTTTTGTCTGGGAAAATTGTTGAAACTGAGGCTTATTATGGGAGAAATGACCCGGCTTCGAGAGCGTATAGAGGGAGAGTAAGGTTTAACGAGTTGATGTTTATGGATGTCGGAAAAATCTTCATCTATATGGTTCATGCACACTGGCTTCTAAACATAGTTGTTCATTCAAAAGGTGGTGTTGGAGCCGTTTTGATAAGAGCCATAGAACCTTTCCTAGGCGTAGAAACTATGCGGAAGAACCGAACCGTAAGAGATATAGGTGATTTGACCAATGGCCCTGGAAAGTTGACGAGAGCCTTGGCCATAACGAAGGAGTTGAGTGGAATCGATGTTACGGATATGAATGGTCAGTTGACTCTGGTTGAGGGAGAAAAGGAATTCTTTGAGGTTTGTTTATCTCACAGAATAGGAGTAAAAGTAGATTTGCAGCAGGAATTGAGATTTTTCATTAAAGGAAACAGGTTTGTATCGAAACCCTCCTAGTTGAAGCTTTCGTAAAGCTTCTGTGTTGAAGTCTGTATCTAAAATTTTTATTTGCTGTTTGAGACTATCTCTTTTTTGTAAGAAGCTCTGAGAATGTTGAAGAGGACTATTTAATGGTTAGCCAAGAATCACAAGTCTTTCTTCGGCTTCGTGAATCAGGTGTAGTGAAGACTGTTGGTTTAATATCGGACACGCATATACCTGTTAGGGCTGGGGAAATTCCACGAAAGGTTTTTGAAGTTTTCGAGAAAGTGGATTTCATAGTTCATGCAGGAGACTTGGTCGACTTCTCTGTTATTGACGAGTTGGAGCAGCTTGCACCTGTTTTAGCTGTTTACGGAAACATGGACGGACCAAAAATCCGTGGCAGACTGCTGAAACTGAATTCTGCTAAGGTTCTTAACTGGAAGATAGGGGTTACCCACAATCCAAGAGCATTATTCGGGATGAGGAAGATGCGAGAAATCGCTGAGCAAAAGGGCTTCAACATACTTGTTTACGGACATACACATAATCCAAGCATAAAATGGCAAGGAAACACTTTGTTCATAAATCCAGGAAGCCCAACGAACCCGTTGCCGCCTTTCATAACCAAGCCATCAGTAGCTTTGCTTAGGATGGCCAAGGAGAGAATTATGCCCGAAATAATTTATCTTTAAAGCTAGCTGCTTAAAATGACAAAAAGCATCATTACTTTTTTTCACTTTAACTCATCTCTCTCCACAGTGGGAAACTGTCGCTTCGTAGAGAGTCTTAAAAGCAAAAAACTGAATCTTCGTTCAGTGGCTTGCCTCTTAGAGGTGCACATCAATGGAACGTTGTGGAAACCCTTGGAATAAAAAATGTGAAAACATGAATATTGAAGTATACATCTTTTACAAAGGAAAAAAACGACCAATTTGTAGGCGTTGCTGGGGCAAAATAGCCAGAACGGGTTTGGAGTGGTAGATTATGGAAGGATTTGGCATAAACACGGCAAAGTCTCTTCTAGGAAGAAACGTAAATCTTCACCTGAAAGACGGCTCAGTAATAGTGAATGTTCGCTTAGCCGAGATTAAAAAAGACGAGTTCAAAAGAAAGGCTTTCATTAAATGCATTCCTTATGGAAGAAAAAACGCGTTAAGAATCCCGTTAAGAAACATAGCTTGGGCAAAACGATTAAACCTGAACTTGGTTTTGACCGGCGTTATTGAACCTTCAGACGTGATCTCCACTTTCGAAAGCTAATCGTAGAACGAGGCTTCTTCGCATCTCTCTCAAATATCACAATAAACAGGGTAATAATCATCAATAGGATCAACACCATTGTTGGTGGAAACTCTGGTATCACCCACGTTCCTTGCATCTGGATTCCATGATCGCTATGAGCGTAATTTATGTAGATGAATGTGTGAGTCTCATTTTCAGTTGTCGTGTATGATGGATATGCTTAGCTCAAGCAATACCTCCCAAGCTGATAGTGGTTCGGTTTTCAGCAGCTGTCTCGGTATGGCTATGTTGGAGTATCCCGTGGTTCCTGTCTCTCCTGTGACATTAAACGTGATTTGTCTAAGCAATGATTTAAATTGAAGATTTGAGATGCAACTGTTTGTGGTTATAGGTATCACGTAGGTTTAGAGCCCGCCACCTCTATTTGGGAAGCAGTATAATTTGTCCACGCGTTAGAAAGAGACTATGAAATCAAACATTTTCTACATGAATTTGGCAAACAATCTTAAATAATTCCCGGCGAATTCTCTTCACGGTGAAAAAATGCCCTGCACAGTCATTACGGGAGGTTTTTGGGGAGACGAAGGCAAAGGAAAAATAATCTCTTATCTAGCCCTAAAAGACAGGCTTGACGTTTGTGTAAGAACAGGTTCGGTTAACGCCGCTCACACTGTATGGTACCTGGGCAAACGTTACGCTTTGCACATGGTTCCAGCGGCATTCGTAAATGAAAAATGCCGCTTGCTAATTGGTACAGGCGCAAACATCCACGTTGCACAGTTTCTTGAAGAAGTTGAAGAAACAAAAGTAGAAAACCGAATAGGCATTGATTATCAAGCATCAATAATTGAAGAAAAACATTCTATTCAAGATAAAACAAATGCGCATCTAAAAGGAGTGGTTGGCACAACCGGACGAGGTGTAGGACCAGCAATAGAGGAACGAGTAAGAAGATCAGCAAAGCTCGCAAAAAACATTCCAGAATTACAGCCTTACTTAGCAGATGTGGCAAAAGAAGTTAACAACGCGATAGACAACGACAAAGAAGTTCTGTTGGAAGGCACGCAAGGCTTGATGCTTTCCCTTTTCTATGGAACACCCCCCTACGTGACTGGAAGAGACACAGGCGCCTCGGCAATATGCTCAGAAGCTGGAGTAGGTCCAACAAAGGTTGATGACGTTTTAGTAGTGTTTAAAGCCTTTATGACTCGAGTTGGTGCCGGGCCCCTTCCTGGAGAACTGTCAAAGGAAGAAGCTATAAAACGGAAATGGTTTGAAGTGGCTGCTGGAACAGGCCGCGAGAGACGTTCAGCTCCCTTCAGCTTTGAAATAGCTAAGAAAGCTGTGGTGATTAACAGCGCAACTCAAGCAGCCGTAACCAAACTTGACATTATGTATCCGCAATGTAAGAGTGTAAGAAGCTACGAGGAACTTCCAGAAGAAGCGAAGCAATTCGTAGCTAAGATTGAAAAAGAAACAGAAGTTCCCGTTGTGCTAATAGGCACGGGACCGGGCGCACTAGATATTATTGACAGAAGAAAATAACTTCGATCGGTTGTTGAATCCTGCAACTTTGAACATCAAAGTATTTATTGGCAAACGTGAGAAATAGCGAAAAACTGTAAGGTGTTGAGTGTGTCAACCGGAAAAGAAACAACGTCCAAAACTTGTAAAATTGAGTGTCCGCCCCATTTGAAGTGGATGCTTAAGAGGGCTTTGGAGGATCCTGAAGGGTTCTGGGGCAAAGTTGCCGAGGAACTGCATTGGTTTGAACGTTGGGAAAAAGTCTTTGAATGGGATTATCCGAACTTCTCATGGTTCAAAGGTGGAGTAACAAACCTGTCCTACAACTGCTTAGAACGCAACGTCGAGAAGGGAAGAGGTAACCATGCAGCCATAATATGGGAGAACGGTGAAGGTTTGCAAACCCGCGTCTTAACTTACAATCAGCTTTTATATGAAGTTAAACGGTTTGCAGCCGCCTTGAAGGCTTTAGATGTCAATAAAGGCGACAGAGTGACAATTTACATGCCGATGATTCCAGAGGCTGCTGTTGCTATGTTAGCCACGATAAGAATTGGGGCAATCCACTCAGTTGTTTTCGGGGGATTCGGCTACGGCGCCTTAGCAGATAGAATAGTGGACGCAGAATCAAAAATCGTTGTCACTGCAGATGTTGGTTACAGACGCGGCAAGATGGTTAACCTTAAGAAGGTTGTGGATGAAGCCTTAAAAATAAGCGGAGAAACCGTGAAAAAAGTTGTCCTTTTGAAACGAGACGAAGAAGACTCATCTATAATGCCTGGAAGAGACATATTATGGGAAGAAGCAAATGAAAAAGGCAGAGGGACAAGTGCTGAAGTTGAAAAGATGCGGGCAGATGAACCAGCGTACATCCTTTACACTTCCGGAACTATGGCTAAGCCTAAAGGCACAGTTCAGCCCCACGGAAGCTATCAAGTTTACATTTACGCCATGGGCAAATGGATGTACGACATGCATGAAACAGACGTTTGGTGGTCCACCTCAGACATCGGT
>DAOVMU010000074.1 GCA_030630585.1 Candidatus Bathyarchaeota archaeon
CACTAGGCTTCTACGGGAGTGGAATTGCCTTTGAAGTGAATTTTCGGATAAAAGATTATCCCACGTTTCCAGATCCAGACGTGGAATTTGACATAGACTTTGTTAGAACTGACTTGATAGGTAACTGTCCGATATGGCATCATCGTCAGAACGGCCGCGTAGTGTTTCATGTAGTTGAGCCTTATGGTCCTGAAGCAGAGTTTTCAGCAATTCCCCAAATAGCAGAAACGGGTGAACTAGTCAAGTTTAACGCTTCAAATTCATCAGCAGGATTTAACGGCACAGATGAAATGCCGATTAACCTATACTGCTGGGATTTTGGTGACGGTAACAAAACATGCACATCTACCCCGATAATATATCACAGCTTCAGCGATCCAGCAATATACTACGTGACTTTAGAGGTCTATGCGTTTGGTGCCATACCTGATAAAGATTCAACAACCCGCTTTGTGGCCATATCGCAAACAATCACGCCGATTGGAGGCTACTCCACACAAACGAGGCAGTACACCATAGTAACACCGCTGACACACCACACACCTTCAGCAGTAATAATCATTGCAGCTTTCATGTTAATCGAGCTCAAGGTTCATAGAAAGAAAAAAAAGGGATTTTGCGGGAGAAATCGCCAGTAGTGCAGCTAAAAGCAATTAATTAAGCACCTTTTGATTATGCCTTTTCACTTGGGCTTTTTGAACAGCATTACTCCTTCGTGATGGCAGACGTATTCAAAGCCTACTATCGGTACATGCCAAACTGGGAAGAACCACATAACAACCTCTTTGCACTCTCAAATCCGTTTGTATGCATAACGAAAGCTTGCGTGTTCGCACCTAATGGTTTCCAGTTCCATAGGTGTGTATCAGGTAGTAACGAGCGTATCCGCCTGCTTGAGGTGGCCATAGAAAATGTTGCGTAGAACCAAGCGAAACCTGAAAACAGCGTAGCGGTAGGAAAAAAACACATAAATACTTCCATGCCTTCTCTGTTTAAAGCACGATTGCGAGGAATGAGAGCATCAACTAAATGTTATCCTATGGGAAAGCATTAATAACTTAATGTTCGCATTCGTACAAGACGCGAAGCGGGAAAACAATGGGTCATAGAAAAAAGCACGCACCTAAACGTGGTTCCCTTTCTTATTCACCTAGGAAACGTGCTAAACACATACTGGCTAGAATCCGCTTCTGGCCGAAAATAGAAGCAGACACGCCTACACTTCTAGGTTTTATGGGTTATAAAGCTGGTATGACCCACGTATTCTCGGTAGATGATAGGAAACGCTCACCGAACTACGGTAAAGAAGTAATCCGGTCAGCAACAATAATTGAAACGCCGCCTATCCTCATTTGTGCCATAAGAGCCTACACAAAAAACCCTTACGGTCTTCAAACCTTTACAGAGGCATGGATGAAAACACCGCCGAAGGAACTTAGACGCATATTAACTACGCCCGAAAACTACAACACTGAAGATAACCTCAAAAAAATTGAGGAAAACTTGGAAAAAGTAACTAAAATACGAGTTATTGCAGTTACACAGCCCAAACAAGCCAGTGTGCCAAAGAAGAAACCAGATGTAACGGAAATAGAAATCGGCGGAGGCACAATTCAACAACAACTGGAATACGCAAAAGCTCTTCTTGGAAAACCACTAACTTCAGCCGATATATTCAAGGAAGGCCAATACATAGACGTGATAGCGGTAACAACCGGAAAAGGTTTTCAAGGACCAGTAAAACGTTGGGGAGTAAGATTACTAGCGCGCAAAGCAAGAAAAACAAAAAGAGGCATAGCAACCCTAGGTCCATGGAAACCGACACACATAATGCACACCGTTCCAAGAGCCGGACAAATGGGGTTCCATCAAAGAACAGAACGCAACAAACGCATCATGAAAATCGGAACAGACGGAAAAGATGTAACGCCAAAAGGAGGGTTCATAAGATACGGTGTAGTCCAAGGACCCTACATAATGCTTGATGGAAGCATACCTGGTCCAGAAAAACGGCCAATAAAGCTGCGCTATTCAACACGCCCCCCAAAACATATACCTGAACAGCCACTGCAAATCACCCACATATCGCTAGAATCGCCACAAGGAAAATAACGGTGAAAAACCATGGCGAAAACCAAAAAGATCTTTGATCTCACGGGAAAACCCATCGAAAAAGTGAAACTGCCAAAAATCTTTGACACACCTTTAAGACCAGACGTCATAAAACGAGCAGTCTTGGCAATGCAATCCCGCAGGTTCCAACCTCAAGGCAGAGATCCCATGGCGGGAAAAAGAACAACAGCAGAGTCGAGAGGTGTAGGTCTAGGTATATCCAGAATGCCAAGAACTAAAGGAGCAAGCCCAAGAGCAGCTTTAGCTCCTGGAACAGTAGGCGGTAGAGCAGCCCACCCGCCAGTCTCAGAAAAAAAGATCGTAAAAAAAATACCGAAAAAAGAGAAACGCCTCGCTCTGTTTTCTGCAGTGGCCGCTACAGCCTCTAGAGAAATTGTGGTTGCTCGGGGTCATTCCATTGTAGATGTACCGCAAATTCCTCCTATAGTTACTAACAAGCTGGAAGAGTTGAAGAAGACAAAAGAGGTTGAAGAAACCCTCATAAACTTGGGAATATTCTCAGACATCTATAGAGTGAAAGAAAGCAGGAAAATCAGAGCTGGAAAAGGTAAACTTAGGGGTAGAAGAATAAAACAGGCAGTAGGTCCCTTAATAGTTGTTGCTGAAAACAAAGGGATACTGAAGGCTGCAAGAAACATACCAGGTGTGGACGTTGTAACCGTTGAGAACTTGAACGCTGAACTCCTAGCGCCTGGAACGCATCCTGGAAGGCTTACAATCTGGACAAGTAGTGCAGTTGAAAAGCTAGGTGAGCTTTACGGTGGAGGAGAAAAGGTATAATGAACCCCTATGAAGTTATGCTGTATCCTCTTATGACGGAATCCGCAAGCCTGATGGTTGAGAAAGAGAACAAACTGGTCTTCATAGTTAACATTAAGGCAACTAAAAAGGATGTTAAAAGAGCGGTTGAAGAACTTTATGAAGTAGAAGTTGAAAAAGTAAACGTTCTCATAACACCGAAAAGTGAGAAGAAAGCCTTCGTTAAGCTTCATCCAGATTACAAAGCAGTGGACGTCGCAATTAAACTTGGTATATTGTAAAACGTGTAAGGTGAAATAGGTAATGGGAAAGAGAATTCGTGTACAGAGACGTGGACGGGGGAGAAGCCCTACTTTTAAGTCTTCAACTCACAAAAGAGTAGCCCCAGTACAGTACCCGTTACTGGAACCGAAAGATTACTTTGAAACCACAATCAAAGGAATCGTCAAAGGTCTAGTTCACGACCCGGGACGTGGAACGCCTCTTGCACTTATAGAGTTTGAGAATGGAAAAACATGTTGCACGGTTGTTCCTGAAGGGGTTCATGCAAATCAAAAAATACAGATGGGTGGAAAAGCCTCAGTCGAGGTTGGGCATATCATTCCAGTAGGGAAAATCCCTGAAGGCACTATGGTGTGCAACTTAGAGCTTCATCCAGGGGACGGTGGAAAACTTGCAAGGTCTTCTGGAGCATATGCAACTGTTGTGGGGCATACACCCCAAGGGTCAATGATAAAACTTCCTTCAGGGAAAACTAGATATTTAAATGATTATTGTAGGGCAACAATCGGCGTAATTTCAGGTGCAGGCAGAACAGAGAAACCCTTCCTGAAAGCGGGTGCAAAGTTTCACCTTTATAGAGCGAAGGGACATAAATATCCAAGAACGCGTGGAAGAGCTATGATTGCAGCTTTACACCCATATGGTAGCAGCAAAAAGAGTGCACGGAAAGTCACAACTGTCTCGCGTCATGCACCACCAGGGAAGAAAGTTGGATTAATAGCTGCCAGGGGTGCTGGACAAAAAAAGAAGAAGAGAAGATAGAGTGTCATTACTGCCCAGAAGGTTTATAGCGTTTAAACGTCGAAAATAGGTTGACCTAAAATGCCGAGGGAATTCGTATATCGTGGACTTAAGCTTGACCAACTACAGAGTATGTCAATGGACGAGTTCATTGACTTGCTTCCATCAAGACAAAGAAGAAGTCTTCATCGTGGTTTAACACCAGAACAGAGGATGTTGCTTGAAAAAATAAGGAAGACAAGAGAGGCTAACAGAAAAGGAAGCAACATGGTAGTCAAGACCCATATCCGCGATATGATTATTCTACCTGAAATGGTTGGCCTTACAATTCTGGTTCACAATGGTAAAGACTTCGTTTCAGTGGAGATTAAACCAGAAATGGTTGGGCATTATTTAGGGGAATTTGCAATAACTAACAAACCTGTAAGGCATGGAACACCTGGAATCGGTGCGTCTCGTTCTTCAATGTATGTTCCATTAAGATAAATGTTCCAAAAAAACGTTTTAAGCGCTGTAATCTAGCTTTGTAGATTTCTTTTCTAGAGGTTTCTTAGTTGGAATTTTAGGCAAAGGAATTGGCGGAGGAATATTCAATGTTCTGGATATTAACACAGACTCGACGAAAACAACGTTAGAAATCGACTGCACTACCACTGGTGGCGGCGGTTTCTTTCCCTTGTAGTCTTCATAGATTTTGCTAATCTCACTCTTGTCTCCCCTAACCGATGCTCTTCCCTTAAGACTTATCTGAGCTATAGAAGGATTGTAACTAATGGTGATGACAAAGGGAACCTCTAAAAAATCTTCTTTCTTCTTTTCCATCGCGACTAGACTAAGATTCGTATTTATCTTAGTTGGCGGCATAGGTTTCTGGGTGTCCCAAAATCTTTCAGCGGAAACATTGGTTACGAAAACGTTTACCCTAATCATTTAAACCATCAATTAATCATCAAGTCGTATGATTTAAACGTGTTTGTTCTTGTTTTCTGAAGCTACTTTGTAGCGGGTGAAGCCACAGTGTCCACAAGTGTATCTGTCGCCATGATCACCCATGAAGTATCCCAGTCCGCATCGCTCGCATGTGGGTCGCAACCTAGTGATTTGCTCGTTTTCTGTTTTGTAGAGGAAGGAAACTCCTTTCTCCTTTTTTTTCTTTTTCTCAGTTTTTTCTTCTTTGTCTTCTCTAGGTTTTTTCTGTGAGTTTTCAGCCATATTCTATTCCTTTCCTTCTTCTGTCTCTGCCGGTTTCTTAGGCGGTGTGTTCCTTTCAATAATGTATTCTGGTTCAACAAGCCTGGCTTGGTCTAAGGAGTCATAAACATTTGCTAATCCAACAGCTGTGTGTGTGCCCGTTTTGGTTTCGAATTTTTTGACAAAGACAAGATCTAGCTTGGCTTTTAAGGCGTTGGCAAGGGCGTTCCTAACTTCCAGTCGTGGTGGTGTGCTGCCTCTTTGCTCATGGTTTACCTTGAAATATACTTCTCTCCGTTTCAGGAAGGGATTTTCTTTCTCTGATACTATCTCGATTTTCATGATTTTTCCTCAGATGCGGTGTTGACTTGATACGTTTCCTCGTTATTAGGTTTTTCGAATTCCTCCATAGCTTTTAAAATTTCGGTTACTTCTGCCTTTTTCTGTTTCGTGGCCTTGACAACAACTATGCCTTCATGTGGCTGACCGTACACGATGAAAGAGTTTTCCGGCGCATACAAAACAGCAGCAAGAGCGAGCAAGTCTTCTTCTCCATCTACAACGATTTTGACACGACTACTATTCATGGATGTTTCTTGAATTGTCCTCATTGCTTCCTCTGTTATTGTTCCAGGAGGATTTTTAATGTAAATAGTCTTCTCTGCTGTAAGTGCAATCGGCTCTATTCTTCTTCTCATAACCTTGTTATCCACAATGGACAAGTTGGGGAACACGTTATTTTTTGTAAGGTTGTTTGAAACGCTATCTCCAACAGAAATTATCATTGGGGGTTTTTCTTTCTCTACTAAATCTTTGAGTTTCTTCATTGTTTCATTGGATGAGCCTCGAATAAGCGTGCCAATAGGGTTCTTGAGTTTTTTACGTAGTTTTGTTGTAAGTCTGTACCTAATACTCATGTCACCTAACCTTTAATGCGTAGAAATAAAGTTACCTTTAGCATATAAAAACATGGTTCGAACTTGAGCTTATTCAAGATACTGATTCTCTCTTCATAGCGTGCGCTGTGTCTATCCGATCGTTATGAAACTCCTTCCAGAAATGAGGAGGTAGGCTGCTTTTGTACGAGATGTCGAGGAATCGTATGGTCCCTGAAGTAGGATAAACCCTCTTCTTACTTTTTCCCCCATCTCACCCAATACATTGTTTTAGTGAGACTTTTGATGAGATTATCTTTACGTTCCTTCGTAACTTCTTCCTTTTTGCCCTGACAGGTGAATTTGTCCCAGTTCAACTCCTCTCTCAGTTCAAGGATTTTTGGCTTTCACTTCTAACTGCTTGCACGAGAACCTTGAGCATGTGCTTCTAACCGTTTTCTTCACCCTTCATAGAACAGTTGTCTACTCTTTCACTAAGGGGTATCGCGCGCGCGTTTTCTTTGGAGCTTACGTGTTTCTTGTTGCTCTAGTCTTCCCGTGGGGATTGCAGACTTAGAGTTTGAGTTGCCTAAGTTAAGAGATAGAAACGGGTTATTGACGATACTCTGTAGTCATGTAGTTGGATTGTTAGGAAAGCTACTTGGAACTAATTAGAGCCCAAAATTTTTTACATCTGTCAACTTTTTTTATGTCTCCGGATTTTCTTGCAGTAGCAAGAGAACTCAATATGAAGAATCGGAGCTCTTCAATTCGTTTTCTATTCTTTTCTAAGTATTTATCGAAATCGATAGCAGTGCATATAGTATCAAAATCATTTTTGTCCCAGTTTGAAAGGGCATCCTGCATAATTGACTTTATGTAATCTGGATCAAAATTGTGCAGAATCTGGAGGAGTCTAATAAGCTCTGAGGTTTTTTTACCTGTTGTCTCCTCAGCATAAATCTCTTTTAAAATCTCTAGGAAACTATTCCTTATTATTTCGAGAGTCCCTTTGTCTGCATGATATGCAATATGAAATAGCATTTTAATGATTTTTTTCTGCGAACTTTCATTAGCCTTCTTAAACTCTTCGTGTAGTAGTTTCACTAATTGGATTGCGGTGTTTTTTAAATCATCATCCCAAGATTCGGATTGATTCTGAGGCAAATAGGGAAGTATATCCGCTAGTTCATTCCTGATCATGCGCTCTGTTTCGTGGTCCCCTATCCTCTTAAGTTTCCCGAGTTCTTTTGTTAGCATCTTGAATTTCTCAAAGTTAAATTCGAAGAGCATAGGAGACGTGA
>DAOVMU010000092.1 GCA_030630585.1 Candidatus Bathyarchaeota archaeon
GAGGGAACCTTCCATCGGCGGAAGAATGGCTCAACTTGACAAAACATTTCCAACCTTGGACTGTTCCATATGCATTTTGGCGCCGAAGATGGTCGAGGTTTCCAGACATCCAAACGTAAAGCTCATGACTTATTCAGATATACTTAGCATTCAGCCCGTACTTGACGGCAACGCGTTCAAAGTTAGAATAAGGCGAAAGCCGCGTTACGTAGATGAGGAGAAATGCACTGGATGTAGAATCTGCATGGAAAAATGCCCACTCAAGGTGCCAAGCGAATTCGACGAAAAAATCGGAGTTCGGAAGGCCATTTACATACCCTTTCCTCAAGCTGTGCCAGCTGTAGCAGTTGTCGACACGGAAAGCTGCCTTTACTTCCAGAAGGGAGTATGCAAAATCTGTGAAAAGTTTTGTCCAGCCCAAGCCCTAGACTTCGAGCAGAAGGAACAAGAAATAGAGATAGAAGTAGCTGTAATAATCGTGGCCACAGGATTCGACCTCCTTGACTCCTCGGTGCTGCCTCAATATGGATATGGCAGATTTCCAGATGTTCTAGCCTCTATTCAATATGAGAGATTGATAAACGCCGCAGGCCCTATGGGTGGAAAGATTGCCAGACTGTCCGATGGTGTTGAGCCTAGGACAATAGCCTTTATCCACTGTGTAGGCTCAAGGGATGCAGACGCAAAACCATACTGCTCACAGATCTGTTGCATGTATGCTACAAAAGAGGCTATTGTTACGAAGGAACACAACCCGGAAATCGACATAACCATCTTCCATAACGACCTCCGAGCACCTGGAAAAGGACATCAAGAACTCACTGCGAGAGCAGCTGAAGAATTCAAAATAAGATACGTGAAATGCCTGCCGACCAAGGTCAGTCTAAACCCAGAAAGCAAAAAGCTGGCGATTTCTTATCCGGAAACAGCTTCTGGTAAAGCGAAAACCATAGAAGTGGACATGATTATCCTTTGTCCTGCAGTCATTCCTAAAAGCGGAACAGAAGAGTTAGCTAAAACTCTAGGTGTTGACGTTTCAGAGCATGGCTTCCTAAAATCTCTGGGAGCTTCAGCTCCGACAGACACTAATGTTCCCGGAATCTACCTTTGCGGAGCCTGTGAAGGACCAAAAGACATTTCAAGTTCAGTTGCTCAGGCAAGTGCTGCTGCGGCTAGGTCGGCGCTCCGCACAGGCCTGCTCAAAGCTGAATTGAAACGTGTCAAAGTAAAGGAGCGACTGATTGATAAAGAGCCTAGAATAGGAGTCTTTGTTTGTCATTGTGGAACTAACATTGGAGCCGTCGTAGATGTCCCTAAAGTTGTGGAGTTTGCAAAGGATTTAAGCGGCGTTGTCCATGTTGAAGAATTCCTTTTTGCATGTTCGAAGGATGCTGCTGCAAAGATTAAGGAAGCCATAGAGAAGTATACCCTTAACCGCGTTATAGTTGCCTCATGCACGCCGAGAACCCATGAGCCACTATTTAGAGCCACGTGTGAAGAGGCAAGCCTCAACCCGTACCTCTTTGAGATGGTCAATATACGAGAACACGACTCTTGGGTGCATTCACACCAACCAGAAGAGGCTACGCAAAAAGCTTTGGACCTTATCGGAATGGCTGTGGCAAAAGCGAGGTTACTATATCCCTTGGAAGAATTTGAGATAGATGTATCTGAAACAGCCATGGTCATAGGAGGAGGAATAGCAGGGTTAATAGCTGCAAAAACAGTTGCAGACAAGGGCTTTAGAACATACTTGGTCGAGAGCAAGGAAAAGCTGGGTGGAAACGTTAATCGATCATTTATTCCCTTCAAAGACGTAGATGTAGACGGCATGCTTGACTCCCTCATAAAGCAGGTTGAAAACCACAAAGATATTGAAGTTTTGCTTTCAACCAAACTGAAACAGGTTAGGGGCTCCATAGGAAACTTTGACGTCACGTTGCTTCAAGGTGAACAACCGAAAACCATGAAAGTAGGCACCATTATCTTAGCGACAGATGCCGAAGACCTGAAGCCTGAAGGACTCTATGGCTATGCCCTGTACAACAGTGTCTTTACTGTGCGAGAGTTCTGCAAAATGATTAAGGAAAAGAAAATGGCGGACGGCGAGAATATTGTGATGATTATGTGTGCTGGAGCCCGTGAAAAGGAGGGCCGCACATATTGTTCAGCTATCTGCTGTTCAGAGGCCATAGATTCGGCACTAAAAGTAAAGGAGACGTATCCAAACTCGGAAGTTTACATTCTTTATCGAGACATAGTGGTTTCATGGAAGGATGAAATTCATTATCGCGAAGCAAGAGAAAAAGGAATAACCTTCATACGGTATGAAGGAGAACATCCGCCAGAGGTCAGCTTGGTTGAGAACCGTTTAGCCGTCAAAGTTGAAGACATTGTAACCGGGCCTCAGCTCACAATACCGGCAAACACTGTGGTTTTGGCAACTCCGTTGGTTCCGGCAGAAGACTACCAAGAGCTATCTTCAACTTTAAAGGTGTCAAGGACGACGCAAGGCTTCTTTTTGGAAGCTCATCCGAAACTCAGACCTTTAGATTTTGCGACTGATGGAATATATCTTTGTGGAACATGCCATAGTCCACAAGACCTCTCAGAAACCGTCTGCCAAGCATTAGGAGCAGCGTCACGTGCGCTCATTCCATTAATGAAGGGAAAAGTTGTTAACGAGCCGATAGTAGCTGACGTAGACTCTGACAAGTGCATCGCTTGTGCAAACTGTGAAGCCGCTTGTGAATATGGAGCCATAAAAGTAGAGAAAACTGCGAAAGTTAACCCGTTTCTCTGTAAAGGCTGCGGAGTCTGCGCGGTAGAATGTCCAGCTTCAGCTATAACTATGCACCACTTTACAGACGACCAGCTTTCAGTAATGATAAAGGCTGCTTTAAAAACATGGCCTCCCAACGGCAAGCCCAAGGCTGTGGCTTTCTTCTGCAACTGGTGCTCTTATGCCGGAGCAGATATGGCTGGTGTAAGCCGATTCCAATACCCACCTTCTGTAAGAATCATACGGGTCATGTGCACAGGTAGAATTGATCAGAGACACATACTTCAAGCATTCCTCCTAGGCGCAGACGGGGTTCTCATAGGCGGCTGCCACCCAGGCGACTGCCACTACATTTCTGGGAATCTCAAAGCTGAAAAACGCGTAAAACAACTGAAAGAATGGCTTAAAGAGTCCGGAATCGAACCTGAAAGACTCAGGCTGGAATGGGCTTCAGCCGGCGAAGGAAAAAAGATCGCTGAGATCATGCAGGATTTCACAAATCAGCTTGAAAAACTTGGACCTAATCCGCTGAGAAGGCAAGAGAAGGTGCAGCTTTGAGCGGCAAGACCTTCAATTTTTCCAGAGCAAATTTTATATCGCAAGTTCATTCTCATATGAATCTCTTTAACGGAGGATATTTGTCGTGATTATAGTTCAACAGAAACCGCTTGAAAAGATTTTTGAAATGACCGAAAATTTCCGAAACCTGCTGATAGTGGGTTGTGACGGATGCGCCGCTGTGGTACAGGTTGGCGGCGAAAAACAAGCTGAAATTTTGAAAACATTGCTGGGAATGCACAGAAAACTCAAGGGCAGAAACGGCTTTAAAATCAAAGCTACTTCAATTTTACGCCAATGCGACAGGCAAATAGCTGCCTCCTCACTTCATCCGTTAATCGAAGATTACGATGCTGTAGTCAGCCTAGCATGTGGAGTTGGCGTTCAAACACTTGCAGATTTGTTCCAAAACAAGATAATCGTCCCAGCAAACGACACGAAATTCCTAGGGATGCACGACACTAAGGAGGGCAAGTTTTATGAAATGTGCCGAGCATGCGGAGACTGCATCTTGTTCGACACGGGAGGCATATGCCCAATAACCAGATGCGCCAAAAGCCTTCTTAATGGACCTTGTGGAGGACAAACAGAAGGAAAATGTGAAGTCGGCGGCTGGAAAAACGATTGTGCGTGGATTCTCATCTACAAACGCCTAAAAGAAAGAAACAGACTTGACTTGTTCACCAAGTTTAGGATTCCTCGAGATTATAGAATTTCAGAGCATCCACGGGAACTCGGCGGCGAAATAGTGGCCGAGAAAAAGGAAGAACCCAAAAAGCATGAGGACATAATCAGCGAAGACATGAAGAGGGAGACATACAGCGAACTTGCGAAGCAGATAGGCGAAGGCAAATTTGTTTTCACAGGGGAGCTTGAGCCGGTGAAGACAACAAATCTTCGCGAAGTTATTGAAGGAGCAAAGACTTTGAAAGGTCACGTTATAGCTATAAACATCACAGACAACCCCACATCCTTTGGTTACATGAACGCTCTTGTGCCATCTTACATGATTCAAAAGGAAGTAGGTGTGGAGGCTGTTTATCAGATGACCACTCGAGACAGGAACCGCTTGGCATTGCTATCAGACGTGTTGGCGGCTAGTGCCTTGGGAATAAAGAACATTTTGGTTCTTACAGGTGATTACACAACAGTTGGCGATACTCCTCAGTCTAAGCCTGTTTTTGATTTGGATTCTGCGACTTTCACTTATATGCTGCGGAAAATGATAGACGAAGGCGTAGACCTGCAAGGTAACAAGATTGAAGATCCGCCTAGATTTAACATAGGCATTGCAGCTGCTCCGAATGCTGATCCCTTAGAGGCGGAATTGCTGAAGATTGAGAGAAAAGTTAAGCTTGGAATTGATTTTATACAGACGCAATGTGTTTATAGCGTGGAGCAAGCCAAACGATTTCTGGATGCAGCGGATTATCTTAAAACTCCTGTGCTGATCGGTGTTGCACCTTTCAAATCAATGGGCATGATGAAGTGGATGATCAAGTTTGTTCCAGGGATAAAAGTTCCTGAGGAAGTGGAGCAACGACTTCGCAAGGCAAAAGAAAAGAGTAAGGAAGCCTTTCGAGAGGAGAACCTTGAAATCTTTGGCAAACTAATTCAGGAAATTCGCAAAACAACTAATGCTGCAGGAATCCACATGATGGCTGTTGGCTATGAGTGGGTTGTGCCGAAAATAATTGAAAGAAGCGGAATAGGTTGAATGTAATTCAAAGTCAAAGTTTTGCTCTCAGTTCCTTTGATTTTCTCCGTATCTACTTAGGATGAATAGTTATAATCCATGAGCATTATACGCTTGAAACCAAATGCTTAGTCAAGAGATGAAGTAATGCCCCAGAAAAACCAGAAATCTTCAAGCATTGATATATTCCAGCTCCTAACCGAGACAATGGAAAAAGAAAAACAGAAGACGAGAGAGGAGCTTCAGCAAACCGAGAGATTTTAAGGTGCTTCAATTAGTATTGATGGGAAGAAGCATTGCGAAAGAGTTCAATATGTTTTTCCAAGGGCTCAGGAATATCTTGAGAGTTATCATAAGCCGAAACAGCGCGCTCGCTAGTTATCGCATTAACTGGGCAGTTTTTCTCGCATTCCAAACAAAGCGCACAACTTTTAGGATTTACGACAACAGGCAAGTCGTCGAGCCATTCTAGTACCCCATAACTGCAGGCTTTGACGCATTCCTTGCATCGGGTACATTTGTCATAGTTGATTTTTATCTCTACAATCATTGTTATTGGAGCTTAAGATAACGTGTTATTTTCGGCTCTAACATCTGTTTAGGCATGGCACCGATTATTCTATCTACAAGTTTTCCGTTCTTAAACACTAACATTGTGGGGATACTCATTATCTGATGCTGCATAGCAGTCCTTCGATTTTCATCCACATTCAATTTTCCAAATAATATTTTCCCAGCATAATCCCGCGCGAGTTCCTCCACAACTGGAGCAACAATATAGCAGGGACCGCACCACGGTGCCCAACAGTCGACAACCACCAAAGAATTGTTTGACACAACTTCTATTAATGTTGCATCTGTTAATTCAACAGGTTTATTAAAAACTGGTTGCCCACGCTCTTGAAGAGTTCTTTCTTTCTCCTCTGAAGCTCCACGCCTAAGCATCTCCCCCAATTTCTTTAGCTTAATCCTCTCAAGCTTTTTGTCCTCAACCACACATTTTCCTCCGCATCTTCTCTTAATTGCTAACTAGAAAGAAACAGGAGGTACCAATGAGGTAGATTAACTTTTCTATTTGGATATTTTATGCTGATATTGGTTGCTTGCGTAAAATTTCTTTTTCCAGCTACTTTTCCCTATGACTTGGGGTGAGCTTCCCTTCAAGGAGAGATTGTCTACAAATTGAATAGATGATTTGAACTATTCGAAAAATAAAGTATAAGAGTCACGCGCACTACCATAAAAAAATAACAACAACTTGAACGTTAGCGATTGTGAAGACCTAAAAACCGTGA
>DAOVMU010000144.1 GCA_030630585.1 Candidatus Bathyarchaeota archaeon
AAAAACTCGGCGGAAAAGCATCAGTGGGACAGATAATAGAAGAAACTGGCTTGCCTAACGCAGCAGTAATGCGTGCAGCCCTAGTGTTACAAGAGAGAGAACTCGCGAAAATTCATGAAGAGACGCAAACAACTATGAAGCTTAATGAAGAGGGAAAACTCCATGCAAAGAGGGGTTTGCCTGAGAGACGCTTAATGAACGCTTTGGAAAAATTAGGCGGAAAGGCATCCATTGCAGAAGCTGTCAAGAAAGCAAAAATGAAGAGACAGTATGTACCAATAGCTTTAGGATGGCTTAGAAGAAAAAATTGGACGGTGCTAGATGCAAAAACAAGTACGTTAAGAATGTTAGAAAAACCGAAAAAGAAAGAAGCTGATGAGAAACTACTAAAACTTCTAAACCAAGAAGAGCAAGTAATTGCCGAAGATTTGAGTCCAGAATTGCTGTCCGCTGGTAGAATCTTGAGAAGAAGAAAACTTTTGGAGATTAACGAAAAAACAAAGAGGATAATAAAGATCACAGAGACTGGCTGGAAAAGGATAAAGAAAGGAATAAGGATAGTTTCTGAAGTAACTCAACTTACGCCAGAACTTATCATGACTGGAAAATGGCGAAGAGTTAAACTGACAAGATTTGACGTGACAACGCCTGGTCCAGTGGTTTATCCTGCAAAAGTGCATCCAGTTCAGCAAATAATTCAGAGAGTAAAGAAGGTTTTCGCTGAGATGGGCTTCACGGAAATCCGGGGTTCAATAGTTGAGACAGCCTTCTGGAATTTCGACGCTTTATTCCAGCCTCAGGACCATCCAGCAAGAGAGATGCACGACACCTTCTACTTGAAATACCCAAAGACTGGAGGACTTCCAAAAGAAGATATAGTGAACAATGTTGCAAAAACACACGAGGATGGTTGGAAAACAGGTTCAAGTGGCTGGCAATATTCTTGGAGTCCGAAGGAAGCGAAAAAACTCATTTTAAGAACACACACGACAGCAACGACAATTCGATACTTGGCTGAACATAAAGAAACGCCTGTGAAAGTGTTCTCCGTTGACCGCGTGTACCGCAACGAAAAGATGAATTACAAAAACCTAGCTGAATTCCATCAAATCGAAGGCATAATCATGGATAAAAAAGCAACGTTACGCGACCTTATAGGAACGTTGAAGGAATTTTACTCTAAGCTTGGATTGAAAAAGGTGCGATTCTGGCCAAGCTATTTCCCTTACACAGAACCATCAGCCCAATCAACAGTTTATGTACCGGAGTTCAAGAAATGGTTTGAACTTTGTGGAATGGGAGTATTCCGCCCCGAAGTACTAGTTCCGTTAGGCATAAAATATCCTGTTTTAGCTTGGGGTGGAGGTTTGGAACGCTTGATAATGTTGAAGCTTGGTGTGGATGACATTCGATTCTTATATAAAAACGATTTAGGCTGGATTAGGAGGACCCCAACATGCCAGTAATTACTTTGTATAAGGATAGATTCTCGAAGTTTCTTAAGCATCCATTAATCGTTGAGGAGATGGCGAAGTGGCTTCCATGGATAGGCTTCGACATAGAAGAAACAGGCACAGATTACGTGAGAGTGGAGTACAATCCAAACCGCGTTGACTTCTCAAGTTACGCTGGTGTGGCAAGAGCCTTTCAGGGATTAATGGGATGGAAAACTGGTTTGCCAAATTATGTAATATGTAAAGGCAATGTTACATTAAGAATTGATGAGTCTGTTCAAAAAGTTCGACCATACATGCTAAGCGCTATAGTCAGAAACATGAAACTGGACGAGGATGCGGTTCGGGAAATTATGGAGATGCAGGAAGACCTTCACTGGGGTGTTGGTAGAGATCGTAAAAAAGCTTCGGTAGGAGTGCATTCCCTAGACAATGTTAAGCCTCCGTTCACATATTTGGCTGCTGATCCGGATGAAGTGAAGTTTGTTCCGTTGGGTAAGACAGATGAGATGACGTTGCAGGAAATCCTTGAAGAACACGAAAAAGGAATGGCATATAAGCATCTGGTTGATTGGTCTCCAAAATATCCGCTTTTAACAGATGCAGATGGAAAAGTTCTTTCAATGCCACCGATAATAAACAGTGAACTGACACGGATAGATGTTGAAACAAAAAATCTTTTTCTTGACGTAACAGGACCCCATCTTAAAGCTGTCAAACAGTCTCTAAACGTTCTCGTTACAGCTCTTGCAGACATGGAGGGAACGATCGAGTCAGTTCAAGTGGAATATCCAGACAGAACGATTGTTTCTCCAGATTTGACTCCACAAAAGATGAAGTTGCGACCATCATATGCCAATGAATTGTTGGGGCTTAAGCTTTCAAAAGCCGAAATTGTTGAATGCTTGAAAAAATGTAGGTTGGATGCAGGAAAAACTAAAGATGGAACCATTGAGGTTGAGATTCCAGCCTATCGAATTGACATTTTACACGAAGTTGACCTAGTTGAAGAAGTCGCCATTGGATATGGCTATTACAGGCTTAAACCGACAAAACCAAAGACTGCAGCAACAGGTGGCTTTCATGAAGCTACCAAGCTTGCAGACGTTGTTAGGCAGATAATGATAGGTTTAGGCTTCACTGAAGTAATGAATTTTATACTGACAAACAAGGACGTTCAATTTAGAAGGATGCGGAGAAAACCAGAAAAAACCGTGAAGATTGCCAATCCAGTATCTTCAGAATTCAACATAGCTAGAACAAGCTTATTGCCATCGTTGATGAAGAATTTAATGGATAACAAGCACGAAGGCTTTCCTCAAAGAATCTTCGAGGCTTCAGACATCATAAACATTAATATGAAAACTGAATGTCGTTCTAGAAGACAGCTTCACGTGGCAGCAGTCTCATCTCATTCAACAGCCAATTTCACAGAAATAAAATCCGGCGTGGAAGCATTATTGGCTGATCTAGCTCTGTCCAGATGGGAAATAAAACCAATGAGGAATCCAAGCTTCATAGAAGGAAGAATTGCAGCAGTACAGTTGAAAATCAAGAACATTGGCTCCTTCGGTGAAATCCACCCGGAAGTTCTCAACAACTTCGAATTGGAAAATCCCGTCTGCGGCTTCGAGATAAATCTTGAGCGTCTATTGCCAGAATGAAAATTAAGAAAGATTAATCTTGAACAAACACAAGTGTTTAAAGCAGCGATGAAATGAGCAAAATCCCACCGGAACTCTCTTCAAGGAGAGAACCATGTAGACGGACCCAACAGAAAAGGCAAGCCTTGCGCTTGCTGTGTTATGACGGCGGGTTTACCCAATCATGGGACATGGTGGGCGCGGGGAAAAATCCCACGCCGAGAGAGCTTAACCTAGAAGAGCGTACCGCTCCACAGTGAAGTTAAGTGATAGGTTACGTGGGAGACAACCACCCGCGAAACAACTTTTAAGTTTCACTTCCACATAAAACCTTCGAGGCTGATAAAACGCTGGCAGGTAAGAAGCTTGGACATAGAAACAAAAATTGATTTGATTTGCAGACCCCCAACTGAAGAAGTCTTAACCATGCAAGATTTGAGGAATCTTTTAGAAATTGAAGAGCACCCTGTAGCCTACAACGGTTGGGAGCCTTCGGGGCTAGTTCATCT
>DAOVMU010000056.1 GCA_030630585.1 Candidatus Bathyarchaeota archaeon
ACACAGCTAAAAACACCCTATCCGCCTTGAAACTCTTGTCCATGCAATCAGGCTGCAAACTTTTAACAAACACACGCAACACATTGTGGACAATGCAACTGCTGAAAACATCCGTTTCTGTAACCAGAACACCATTAACAACAATCAAGTCCCTATTAAAAGCGACAGCAAATCAGAGTTTCGCAACAACCTGAGACTAATCCAAACACTTATTATTATTCCTCAGTTCTTTTGTTAAAGACAAAGCATGACCGTTCAAATTCGAAGCCTTACCGACAAGAACCTGTCAAGCTTGGTTAAACTGCTCAACGAAGCACGTAGAGGATCATACGAGTTTGTTTCCTTCGATGAGGAGAGACTTCGCTCTCAAATCAAGAAATGGAATCTTGAAGTTCTAGTCGCTGAGGAAGAAGGCGAAATCATAAGCTCTGTTGCATACAATGATGGGCACTGGGGTGAAGAAATCGAATGGCTTGCATCGTCTGAAAGCGCAAACCGAAAAGGCCTAGACGACTTACTAGTTAAAGAAATCGAAAAACATGTCAAGGGCGAAACGGTTTTCACAGTTGTTGACGATGAAAGCCCAGAAATTAACGAGTGGGCTAAACGAGACTACAAACCTGAGGGTGGACTATACCACATGGTCGCCAGACTTGACAACTCAAAGTCTCCACCAAAAATTCCGGAAGCCGTAATTATCCGCAATCTAAAATCAGAAGAGGAAAAAGAATTTGTGGAAGCCGTGAATGCCGGATTTAGCCGAGAAAGACTAGAACAAGGCGTTATCCAAAGATGGAAGTCTGAATTCTTGCCCTTCAGCGAAAAATGGATTCACGTAGCTGAACTCGACGATAAGATCATTTCAGTTGTTGTCTCCAAACCGGACACAAAATATAACAAATTCTTCGGTGGCAATCGAGGCTATCTTGGCCCAGCAGCTACCCTACCTCAATATCGCCGCGAAAACCTCGCATCTGCTCTCACATGCAGGGCGATGAACTTTCTCTTCAAAAAGGGAATGAACTCTGTAGTATTATACACTTCAGAACAGAACATACCATCTGTAACCCTTCTGCGAAAACTAGGTTTCAAAATTGGACACCACTGGAAGTTTATGCGCAAAAAATATCCTAACAGTGCCATCCAAAAATTATGATGTAAAACTTTGAAACCTTAAAGTCTGAAAGACGGTAGCGAAAAAGAAATTTGAAAATGTTGCTGGAAGATTTAGTGCCTGCTTCTGCTAGTTAGTTTTCCCTCAGCTTCCAACTCTTTTACTCTTGTTTCAATGAAGTCCGCGACTTTGTCTTGGCTGTATTTCTTTTCTTCTTGTTGCTTTCTTAGTTCTTCCTTGATTGTGTTGAGAACTTTTTTAACGTCAAAGGGCTTTATTACGTACGCGTCTGCGCCTCTGTTTACTGCTTCTACCGCGTTCTGTAGTGTGGGGTATCCAGTAACGATTATTTTTCGCATCCTAGGTGTTGTATCCTTCATCCTTGTTAGAAGCTCTATTCCCTCCATGTCTGGGAGCCGAACGTCGATTAAGACCAGATTGTAGAATCTCCTTCTTGTTCTTTCAATGGCTTTTTTTGCTGTGCCTACTGATTCAACAGTGTATCCTTCATCCTCAAGTATTGTTGTTAGTACTTTTCTTATGTTCTCATCGTCGTCGATAACGAGAATTCTAATGCTTTTATCCATACTTTTTCACCTCCTTCAATTTTTAGTTCGGTTGGGATAGTTGCAGTGAAAGCTGTGCCTTTCCCACGAGCGCTTTCTAAAGAAATAGAGCCTTCATGCGCTTCTATAATGCGTTTGCATATTGGTAAGCCGAATCCCATTCCCTTCGCTTTTCTTGTGAAAAGCGGGGTCCAGAGCTTCTTCATGGTCTTCTTTGACATGCCCATTCCGGTGTCTGAGAAGACAAATTTCAAGTTGCCATTTGATTTCTTGCTTTCTATTGTTAGTGTTCCGCCTTTTGGCATGGCCTCAATAGCATTTTTGATTATGTTGACGAAGGCTCTCTTGATTTTTTCAACGTCAACTTTGATTTTCGGCTTGTTTTCTGTTAGATTTATTACTTGAACGTTTTTTGGAATCTCAACAAGAGACAGTGCTTCTCTTATTATTGATTTCGGATTGCTCTCCGTTAAATCTAGTCTTATCTCTCTTGAATAATCCAAAAGGTCATTTATTATCTTGTTCGAGTATACTATGTTCCTTTCTATAAGATCGAGCATTTCTTTTACTTTGCCGTCTATTTTCGGACTTAATCGTTTCTTCAGATAGTATGCAGCTCCATTGATACTTGTCAGAGGGTTACGTAGGTCGTGACCTACCATGCCAGCTAATTCACCTATTACTGCCAGCCTCTGCGCCTTGAGGAGTTGCTCTTGAGATTTCTTCAATTCACGCGTTCTCTCCTCCACTTTTTGCTCAAGCTGCTCCGTATAGGCTTCAAGCTGCCGTCTTGCTTTCCTCAATCTATCAATGAGTTGACCGTTTTCAATGACTATTGCAGCTTGGTGCAAGAAAAGGTCCAAAGGAGTAATGGCTTCTCTGGTTGGCTTCCTCCCATCCACTGGGTCATCCATGCTCAAAATGCCCACTATTCTTCCTTCAGGCGTGCGAAGAGGTGCGTAAAGCATGTCTTGGGGGTGCCAATCAATCATTTCCTCGGGTAAAAGCTTGCTAGGGACACCTGCATACGTAGTTGCTTCATCGGAAGGGGCTTCACGCGGAACATGATGAACGTATTCTCGAATCCATGGGTCACTCCAAGGCAGATAATAAAACTCACCTAACTTGAATCGTTCAAACTTCGGGCCCAACCGTTCTTTCCACACATGTGCCGACGCCTTTCTCTCAAGTAGGAGTTTGATTTCTTCCTTTGCGAGTCCTGCTGTGACTATAGCTGTTCCTTCTAAGTTTTTGTCTCTGAGAGAAATTACAACCCTTCTCCACCCAAAGCTTCCAATGGCTCCTGCAACTACTTTTAGCCTTTGACGCGCATCCTTCATGCGTATAATTTCCGTGGAATTTTTCAATAGATTAGCTAGCCTGTTGGAGAGTTTTCTAAGCTGTGTACGTTTTCTTATGTTGCTTATAGCGATAGCAGCATGGGAGGCCAATATCTCAAGAAGTTCTGTATCCTCTTCACCAAACGCTGCAAGCTTCTTACTTTCTACATTCAAAACGCCTAGGGCCTCTTTTTCCATCTTGATGGGCACAGCAAGCTCAGAAATCATGTTTGGTTTGCCTAAGATGTATGCTTTTTCCTTTCTCACATCTGGGACGAGAAATGGTATGCCTGTTCTTGCTGCCCTTACAGTTACGCCTTTTTCCCCATCTAATGGTAGATCGAAAGAGAGATTATTTGGGTATCCACTTTGGGATACTAGATGAATTCTTCTTCCTTGTATCATGAGAATGGAGGCATACTCAAACCCTAATGTTCTCTCCATAGCCTTTAACGTTACATCGTAAACATCTTCCAGGCTCTCTGTCATGTTCAAGCTCCGACCATATTTGTTTAGTGCGGAAAGCCTCTCTCGAAAGCGTTTCCTTTCCTTTTCCATTTTTTTGCGTTCAGTGATGTCTCTAAATATTCCTTGAATCAGTTTTTTGCCCTTAAGTTCAAATATGTTGGCTTTGATTGCAACATCTTTGATCTCCCCTTTCTTGGTGATAACTCGCGTTTCCAGAACCTGTCTCTCCTTCTCCTTGAGGTGCTGTTTGAAAGTCTTGCTGAATTGTCCCTCGATTTCTTCCAGAAGATGGAGAGTCCGTTGGTTCTTACCGATCAATTTTGACTTCTTTCTGCCCACTAATTCAGATGCTGCGCGGTTACAATCAATTATCATGCCTGTTTCAGCGTCGGCTATGAAAATAGCGTCCATCGCCTCCTCAAACTGCGTTCTGTATTTTTCCTCGGATTCCCTAAGTGCTTTTTCCATTTTTTTGCGTTTGGTGATTTCCAGTGTGACCTCGATCGCACCTGTAATTTCACCGTCTACGTCTAGAACAGGATAGCCTCGTATAAACCATGCTCGTCCATCTGAAGTCGTCTTTTCTACTTCCTGTGGTTGACCCGTTTTCATGGCTTTTATGACTGGGCAGTCTGAACAAGGAGTGCTGCGCTTCGGCCATATCTCGTAACAATGGTGTCCTACCAGTTCTTCATGCTCCAAACCCGCCGATTTGCAAGCAGCTTGGTTTGCCCATAGAATTCTCATTGACGTGTCTTCATGTATTACGTGTTCCACCAGGCTGTTGAGAATGATGTCTTTCTCTCGCTCGACGCCATTCAATGTCTCCTCTACCCGCTTGTGTTTGGTTATGTCGATGGCAATCTCAAGTCGAACATGTTTACCTCCAGGCCACTTGATGGTTTTATCTACGCATTTGTACCAGTGTCTGTTCCTTTCGTTTTGAAACTCCCAGATGTAGGTTTTCCCCAGGTTTTTTCCGAAGATGTATTTGTTGGTGCAGAAAGGGCATGGATGTTTTAGGTTTTGAAGGATCTTATAGCATTTCTTGCCCAAAGCCTTCTTGCCAAAAAGTCTCTCAAACTCATTGTTAGCAAAAAGTATTTCATATGTTTCAGGGTCTGAAACGTAGATTGGTTCATCTATCCCGTCAAAAAGCGTGTGCAACTTTATTAATGCATGTTCCTTGTTGGTGCAAACTCCGCTCTTCATCATCTACGCCTCATTTTCAACAATAGACCTTTCTTCACGTTACTCACGTATTCCGAAAAGTCCCAGTGCTCCACCTCTTCGAACTCCAATCCCAACTTCTCATAAAGTCGCTTTGCAATAAGCTTCTCAAGATAAAAGGCCCCAGGGCCGAGAATTTTTTCTAGGGCTTCTGAAAAATCTGCCAAGTTGGTTGAAATGCTTTCTTTGCTTATTTCAAAATGAGTCTCTAAATGAAAGAATATGGCTTGTTTTGGCGAATCCCCCAAGGAAGATAAGCCTTCCTCAACAGCTTCTAAAAGGATTTTTCTAAGATTGTTTGGAGGCAAATGTATCCCTCAAGGGTCTAATGATGAAGCTTAGAAATGAAATTCATGAAGCTTTGATAAAGCCTTTGTGAACTGTAAATATATATTTCGAAAAACCTATTCTTGGTAGGATACTTGACTTCTTCTTCCCTTTAGAAAGCTGCGTTTTGCAGCTACAACGTACTCAGCAAATACAAGCTCTTTGCATTTATCCCATTCAAGAGGCCGCCCGATTCTTTCATACAATCCCTTCATTATGAGAATCTCTAGATATTGAGCACCTGCTCCAAAGATTTTCTCAAGTCCTTCTGCAAAATCTTCAATACGCTTGGGAATTTCATTTCTTTTGATTTCAAATTTGTTTTCAAGGTGGAAGAAAACTGACTGTTTAGCAGATTCTCCAAGAGAAGCCAGAGCTTCATCTACAGCTTCAAGAAAGAGTCTTTCGAAGAATTTGCCTCCAACTTTGAACTCCTCCAGCCTCCTCGGTTTAAGAGATATACCCAACATCCTATAAACTTCGATCGGTTTTTAAGTTTAACTTGTAATTGAGTCAGATTCGAGTTAGATTCGGATTAGGGCACATTTGTGATTGATTTCTCTGAACGTGACATCGCGTGAAACGCTTATTCTATCAAAACTTCTTGCTACCAAATCCTCTACCTGAGAAAATCCGCCCCAGCTTCTTTTCCCCAAAAATTGGACATCACGAAAACCTCCAGTTTAGCCACGGCATTACAGACAAAATGTTCAAATACGAAAGGAGGTAGCATGCTCTTAAAAAGCTTGATATGTTAAGCAGGCGCGAAGGCTGTTTGCTCATGATTTTCAAGTTGAAGAAAAAGACTGTGATTCTGCAACGGCTTTACAGGGACTACGTTCGTTATGTTGAGGAAATTTCTTTGATAGAGGAAGATTATCTTTGGCGGAACGTAAGTGTCTACATTGATGATTCACATGCTCTTCGAGATTTTCTCATTCTTCAGGAAGGCAAAAGTGTTAGCGCGTACATGACTGCGAAGAGCCCATTGGTTATTCCCAAATTTGCAGACATCTTAAAGGCTAGACGAGATTTTCGAATACATCTACAGACATCGGTTGAAGTGGAATCTTATGTCAAACAATTGGTGAGATGGTTGCCTAACACTTACACTGTCCGCTACTGTCGTGCTGACTCCAAATCCTTCAAGCCACACTGTTCACACAAGAAAAATGCCATCCGCTTGACACCCGTCAACATTAAAGAACTACAACCTTCATCTTCACCTCATTTTGTTGAACGTATAAAGACCGCACCAGTGTATGGCTATGTAAATGAGAAAGGAGAATTAGTGGCTACCTCAGGAGTCGGTTTTCTCACTAAGAAGTCCTTCGCAATCACCTACACTGAGACTAATCCGGAGTACAGAAGCCGAGGAATAGCGAAATGCTTGACATCCCTTGCTTCAAAACCCTTAATCAACAAAGGATTAGTTGGTGTGTATTCCGCTGACGTCACAAATAGACTGTCATTAAGAGTTGCAGGAGCCTTAGGCTTTCTACCGTATCAGGATCTGAAGTGCTTCTACAATTGAAAGGTTTAGTCAACTTTTTTTGATAACGTGAGGTGTTTTCTTTTCGTTAGAAAAGATTGCGCCAAGAGTGTCAATAAGAATTTTGACATGATTTCAGAAGCTAAGCCTTATATCAGGAAGCCTTCACCGTTGATGGAAGAGTGATTCTTATGGGGCTAGTGGACATTCTTAGGCAAGAGTTCTCCTTCATTACAGGCAACTATAGAACTCTGGTCATAAGCTGGATGATAATGGACCTTGCGATGGAGATGCCCCACCCAAACTTTCAATATTACGTGGAAGCCCTAGGTGGAACAGGCGTAACCCTAGGAATTATTGGTCTTGCCAACTTCTTCGCAATGGCGGCTGTAGCCTTCCCAGGCGGTTACCTTGCGGACAAATACGGAAGACGTTGGCTTATTACAACCATGACTTTTGCAATGGCTCTGTCATTCCTGTTTTTTGCTTTTGCCCCAACATGGCACTTCATTTTATTGGGGTCAGTAGTGGGCAGCCTCTGTCTAATCTATCAACCAGCACTGTTTGCAATGGTTCAAGATTCGCTGCCATCAGAGCGTAGGGGCATGGGCTCTTCAATCATCCAGCTTATCCATGGCACCTTTAACACTCCGGGTCCAATAATTGCAGGTTTTCTATTGCTGCAGTTTGGACTGGTTTCAAGTATGAGAATTATCTATTTGATCATGACAGCTCTTTTCCTTGCTGCAGCAGTATTTCGGCTCAGGTTGAAGGAAACCATTACGAATAGAGAACCAATGCGCTTCAGCTATTTCATCTCCTCATATCCGAAGGCCATTAAAGAAAGCTTTAACGTCTGGAAGGTTGTGCCACGAACAGTGTGGTGGCTGTTTGTCGTTAGGATTCTCATAATGTTTGGAATGTCAACTACTAATGTGATCAACGCGCTCTACGCAAGAGATGTGCTTGGAATACTGGAGGAGCAATGGTGGCTTGTGTTCATCCCCCTTTTACTGACTATGGTGGTAGCTTCTATTCCGATAGGTAAGACTGTTGACAAGGTTGGGAGGAAGATTCCATTAGTTCTCGGCTTATTCGTTCTCGGCGCCGCTACATTGATTTTTGTTAATGGCACCCTCTTGACCCTCATGATTGCCATGTCATTGTTTGGAATTGCTTACATGCTGATAATGTCTGCATCAATGGCTCTTACCGCAGATCTTGTGCATCCAGTGAACAGGGGGAAAGTGGTGGGGTTCAGAAACTTTGTTGGCTACATTGTGATGGGCATAGGCATGTTGGTGGGCAACTATCTCTACGTAAATTTTATTCCTCAGGCTCCCTTCATCGTGAATCTTGGATTGATTGCTCCAGCGCTCCTCTTAGTTCTGTTTCTGGTACATGAGCCAAAGAAACGAGTAGGCGCAGTCAGTCAAGCTTAGAAATTCAGAAAAGTGCCTGTGCGCTCAAAGAGGGTTAGTTAAGGAAAATCAAAGGACCTTGGGATAGTTGTTTTCTTTCTTAACGATCGCGAAGACACCTAGCGCTCCAAGCATGCATAGGACGGTTGCGATTATGCCGAAGGGTACTTCTGGAATAACGTGCCAAGATATTGCCTTTATTGCCACGATAGGATATTGATGTGGTCCCTGAAGCTTTCCCTCTTCATCGCAGAAAAGTGCTTGGACACCCCAATCACCCATCATGCTTAAGGTCTGATTGTCATATGCATCCCATACTGGCTTTCCGTCCCAAGTGTCACCGCTATTTGTGAGGGGTATGGGTCCTATGTCAAAGTGACTGCCGTTTGGTCTGTTCCATCTAAACACTACGTGTGTAGCGTCGGGATAAGGAGGCTCAGTTGTGGCAGCCCTCACTGTGGCGTTCTCACCTGCATAGAGTTCACCGCCATCCCAGGGCCATCTAGTAATGGCGTAACCTGAATTTAGCGCGTTAAGGCTGCCTCCAGTGGA
>DAOVMU010000114.1 GCA_030630585.1 Candidatus Bathyarchaeota archaeon
GGGGGGGGGGGGGGGGGAGGCTGCTTTTCTAATGTTGTTGGAGTAGCGTTTATTTTCCTTTGCTGTGGAGATGACATGCCACTAAATGGTTCTTTCCTACATCAATTAGTGGAGGTTCTTTTGTGCGGCAGATGTCACCGATATACTCTGGACAGCGAGTGTGGAATCTGCAGCCTGGGGGAGGGTTGACGGGGCTAGGGATTTCGCCTTTGATAACGACTTCAACTCTTTTTGCTGTGGGGTCAGGGACTGGAACGGCGTCTATTAGAGCTTTGGTGTAAGGGTGTAGAGGCTCGTAAACTACTTGTTCTGTTGTGCCCAGTTCCATCATCTTGCCAAGATACATTATTCCAAGCCTATCGCACATGTGTCTTGCCAATGCCAAGTCGTGTGTAATGTATAGGAAGGCCGTTTTGTTTTTTTCAACTAGCCTGTACATGAGGTCTAGGATTTCAGCTCTGATAGAAACATCCAGCATTGAAACTGGTTCATCTGCAACTATAAAGTCTGGAGTGAGTACAAAGGCTCTGGCTACTGCAACTCTTTGTCTTTGGCCACCGCTAACTTCGTGAGGATATCTAAACATGAACTCTTCTGGAGGGGTCAATTCTACGTCTTCAAGGGTTGATTTTACTCTTTCCTCTGTTTCAGTGTCGCTTTGTGTCGCCTCCAACACTCTTAGCGGCTCCGACACGATGTCGCCAACAGTCATCCTCGGGTTCAAGGATTCATACGGATCTTGAAATACAATTTGCATTTTGCGTCGAAGCAATCTCATCTGACTTTCTTTTAGATGAGTGATGTCCTTGCCTTGGAAGTAGATGGCTCCTTCAGTTGGCTCGATCAGTCGAAGTAATAGTCTACCTGTAGTTGTTTTTCCGCTTCCACTTTCGCCTGCAAGCCCAAAGATTTCGCCTTTTGTTATCTCAAAACTTACTCCATCTACAGCGCGCACATAAAGTTCGCTTTTAGACAAGAGTGTCCTAAAAAAGCCCAGTTTTATTGGGAAGTATTTTTTCAGGTTTTCAGCTTTCACGATTGTTGACATTTTTTCACCCTACTAAATGACATGCAACATAATGATTTTTGCCTGCTTCCTTGAGTTTTGGAGTTTCTTTTCGGCAGATGTCCTTTGCATATTTGCATCGAGGATGGAATCTGCAGCCTGGGGGAGGTTGAAGCAAGTCAGGTGGGGAACCTGGAATTGAAGTCATTCGGCGTTTCTTGGCGTGAATGTTTGGGAAGGCAGATATCAAGTCTTGCGTGTATGGATGGAGAGGCTTCTTGTGCATGGCTACAATGTCTCCTGACTCTGCAACGTTACCTGCGTACATGATGACGAGTTTTTCACACGTTTCAGTGATTAGCGATAGATCATGTGTAATCATTATTATAGACAAGTTTAAACTCTCTTTAAGTTCGTTAAGCAGCTTCAAGACTTGAGCTTGAACGATCACGTCCAGCGCTGTTCCCGGCTCATCAGCGATTAACATGTCAGGGTTGGATGCAAGGGCCATGGCAATCATGGCACGTTGCCTCATTCCCCCACTGAATTCGTGAGGATAGTTTTTCGCTCTTGCTGCTTCTATTCCTACCATTTCAAAGAGTTTCCCCACTCTTTCTCTCGCTTCTTTTTTGCTCACTTCTGGCTCGTGAATCCTGATGGCTTCAACGATTTGGTTTTCTATGTTATAGACTGGGTTAAGAGCGTTCATGGCTCCTTGAAAGATAAGAGATATGCTTTTCCATCTAACATCTTCTCTTAAACGCTTATCTGAAAGTTGAACGATGTCTTTCTTCTTTAGAAGAATCTTGCCTCTGATAATTTTGCCGTTGAAAGGCAGAATCCTTAGCAGAGAAAGAGCTATCGTTGTTTTGCCGCAGCCTGACTCGCCAGCTAAACCCATAGCTTCTCCTTTTTTTAACTGAAAATTAACGTCTTCAACAGCTCTTACTGGGCCTCTCATAGTTGTATAATAGGTTGTTAGGTTTTGTACATCTAGCAAGACCATGTTCTCACTTGCTTAATTTGAATAGACGTTTATAGTTCTGCACGTTTATTTAAGTTTTAGCGCGCGCGCGCGCTTCCATGTTTGTGGAGGATAAACTTTTTACTCTTCTGTGTTCAATGTCTGGATGATGAAAGATGGAGGATCGATGGAAGGACAAAAACATTAACCTGTCAATCTTAAGCAATCGTTTGGTGCAGTTTTTTGAGGCAAGGGACTTTGTTACTTTTCGAGAAGATTCGGAAAAGAAGTATCACATTGTTGTAGCACCTAAAAGATTCCATGATATCTTAGAGGAAATTGATGTGTATGTTAGTGGTGAACCTGATAGCTTTAAGGTTAGGTTTGATTCTGGGGCTCGTTCAAGGGAACTAGTTAGATACGGTATTCTCACAACTGTTTTTGGTGGAGGGAGACTAACGTTAAAAGGGCTGAAGTCTCAGGAGGCACTGGAGAAATTGGAAAGGGAATTCTGGATTTATTTAGATAGAGTGATTTGGAGTTTGTCTAGTTGCACTGGTGATTTTACCAGACGATAATGAAACTTCGTTCTATCGTCTCATTCTCAACCGTGGATTTAGTATTTCGTCTAAAGCGTATCCCATTAAGATGAAAGCTGTAGCGAGCAGAGCGATTGAAATGCAAGCTGGAAACATCCAGAACCAATATTCTGTGAGGCCCCTAGTAACTGCTATTCCGGAACCCTGAAAGTCATATAGCAGCTTGCCCCATGATGCAATCGACGGGTCGCCAAGTCCCAGCCAGCTTAATGAAGCCTCGGTTACTATTGCTCCCGGAACAGCGGTTGCAAGTGTAATGTAAACTAATGCAAAGACGTTTGGAAGTATGTGTCTGCTTATGATATAGAATTTTCCAGCTCCTGCAGCTTTCGCTGCTTCAATAAAGGGTCTTTCTCGTAGGCTGAGAACCATTGATCTTACGCTTCTTGCAAAACCCATCCAACCAAACAATGTCAAGACAAGTATGATGTTCCACATGCTGACTGTGCCGTACACTGTTTTTAGGGCGACAACTAAGATTATGAATAATGGCAACGTTGGAAGAACTAAAAACAGGTCTGCAAACCTCATTATACCTTCATCTGTTATTCCACCTACATATCCAGCAACTAATCCTAGAAACAGCCCGATTATCGTGCTGAATACGGCTGAAAGAACGCCTACAATCAAGGATACTCGAGTTCCATAAACCAACGAGCTAAATATGTCGGCAGGATATCCAAGCGCGTTGTCTGTACCTAAGATGCCGAAGGAATTTCCATATAACAACATGTTAAAATTGTCCAAGTATACTGAAGCATTGTCTGTACCGTTGAAGGATACTTCGATGGCAAACGTGTAATTGCCGACTGCTGAGAACAAAAATTTTTCGGGGCTCAACGAGTTCGAAGTTTCCTTTACAGCTTCGCCGGTTGACCATATAGCTTTATGACGGTAAAGTGTTGAAACTCCCTGACTGAGTTTTAGCACAGGGGTCAGTTCCCCTCCGTCTCTCTGAACTGTTACAGTTAGGTTGACGCGTTCATACGGTCGGCCTTCAACACGGAAAGAGAGATGCCCCCAAAAGGATTGTGGTGGCTCCCAATATGGGTATTCAAACCGTCTCCGTAGAATTACTTTAGCTTGCGTTTCACCAAGCTTCGGATTATAGGTTACTTCTACACATCCATCATGACGGTATCCTTCATCGCTGTTGTATTTTACACTTGCACTGTCAGTTGAAGCAGTCCAATCCCATTCTTCATCAAAGGATTGTTCAGAAGAGAATTCAAAGTCACGTACTAGCTCAACGTTTGCTGTAACGTCTCTGGAATATGCGTACGTCACCTTCAAGAAAGTGTAAGTGATGTTTTCACCAAAGGCTTCGTAAAGAGGAAGGACAAGGGAACGCATCGCCTTGAATTCTTCTGTGCCATACTCGCCGCCCACTGCAGCCTGGCTTCGCCTGTTCCACAACATTTCTGGACTCGGTAGCTTTCTAGGCTCAGTCTCGTTTGGATAGATAACTTCTATTTGTGGAAGTTCTATGGAGGCTTTTCCCAAGCTGATATAGTCGTATGTGACGTTTCCTCTACGTTTCTCGAATGTTTCTCTTGATTTACGCGCTTCAAGATAGTCTTCTATGTCAGTTACTTTTAGAGGGCCGAACTTTATGAAATCCAACCCGCCATACCGTGTTACGTTTACCCAGAATGTTTCTTCAAGTTGAGTGGGGCCTTTCGCTATCCATGGAATGTATTTGTACCATGCTGGATTGCACAGTTTTCCAGCTATTTTGGGTGGGGTTGTTTGGCTAGGGTATTTGTCTTTGTCTTTCTTAGGTTCTATTGGATCATAAGGAGTCACTAATGGTGCAAAAACAGCCATGGATACAAAGAATGCTACGATTATTACACCAGTCAATCCCCTTTTGCTTTTTTTAAATTCGTTCCAGAAGCCTTTGAATCTTTTAATTGCGAAGCCCATCTTAGCTTTACGTGTAGCCATGATTTTCACCCATATTTAATACGTGGATCTATTACTCCATACAGTAGATCCGCTATAAAATTTGCTAAAATTACACACAAAGCAATGACGTAAAAAATTGCTTGTAAAACTGGTAAATCCGGTGGGTGAAGGGCATCCCACATTAGTAGTCCCATGCCTCTATAGCTATAGACAGTTTCTGTTATTATGGCTCCGGAGATTAGGAAACCGAAGGTCATTGCAACGCTAGTGATAAGGGGTAGGGAAGCATTTTTTAGTATATGTTTGTACAACACTGTCCGTTCTTTGAGGCCTTTCGCTCTTGCTGTGACAACGTAATCTTCAGTGATTGTTTCAAGAACGCAGGCTCTTGAAAGAAGTATCCATCCGCCAACGCTGAAGAGAAATAGGGTAATGGTGGGCAACACTAGGCAAGAGATGCGTCCAGCCAAAAATTCTGGTATACTTGTTGGTGGGTTGCGGCCCCATGATCTTGGCTCAATACCGCCTAATGGAAACCATTTCAGCTGGACGGCGAAAAAGAATATCATCAACCATCCTATGAAGAATATGGGAACAGAGTACGTTACTAGGGAACCTGTAACCGTAGCGGTGTCAAACAAGCCGCCTCTTTTATGAGCAACCAAAACTCCAATTAAGATTCCTGCAATGATTGACAAGACAGCGGCGATACCCATCAATATGAGAGTGTTAGGCAACCTCATAAGGATTTGGTCCACAACTGGAGCTGCTCCACCTACGCGTCCCCTTCCAAAATTCCATGTTAACATATTAACAAGGTATGAC
>DAOVMU010000124.1 GCA_030630585.1 Candidatus Bathyarchaeota archaeon
AGCCTATTAATAGCCGCCTCGCCGATTCATTAGGTTGGGTGCGACTTGCTTATGTTGTGAAGGAACAGGAATATCCAACAGTGACTAGCCGTAAGATTTATTTTTATGCATAGACACGTTTTTAAGGAGATCGCAATATAAAGTGCTATGCTCTAGGAAGTTGGAAAGATGGGAAAATGTAAGCTTTGTGGAAAAAATAGTGAAGACCTAACTTTGCTTTCAGCTAACCACAAGGAATTGGGGCGAATCATGGTCTGTGAAGGGTGCTGGAAAAAACTCTGGAATGGAAATCGTATGGTATGTAGCACTACTGGGTCAGGCGGCACCTGTCCAAGCTGTGGATGAAGAAGAGTTTATTGTTGTTCCTGTACCTTTGCGGTTGTGAAGTTGATAGGTCGTTAGTGGGCTGAACGTGTGCAAATGCGAGGGAACTTTATGGTTAAGGATGAAGAGCTTGAGAGGATAAAACTTAAGAAATTGAAGGAAATGCGTGAACATAGAGTTTCACATAACATGCCAGATTCTCTTGAGGAGCGGAAAGAAGAAGATAAACCTATTAAGGTAACGAATTCGACGTTCATGGAGATTGTGCATAAGTACGCCCTAGTGGTGATTGAGAGAGCGCGCTCCGCATGTAGTAAGTGTTCTCTTCATAATCAACCTCTACAAGCTTGCCTTCACGCAAAAGTTTCTCTATAACATTCCAATCTGCATATGCTTTTCTCAAAAATTCTTCAACTGCTTCTTTGCGCATGGGATGCACCGCTGTTATACTCAGCAAGTCTTCTTCAACCCTACCTGTAAAGGCGAACGCGTTCCCCTCGTAACCTATCAAATATTCGACTCTATTGGCACCAAGCTTCTTGGAAAATGCTTGAAAAGCCGTGTTTATGGTTTCTTCCTTGGCGGGTTTAACCCACTTCTCTGTTGGCGGTCTCGTTGGAATGGCAACGTAGGCTTTGTCCAGCCTTTTCAGACGTTTCAGGAAATCTGCTACGTTTTCAAATTCGTTTCTATAATTTATGCCATCTATAAGCATCGTTTCACTGACAATAGTTCCCTTAAACTCCTTTGAAAACTCAATTATGCCTTCCAAGATTGTGTTTAACTTCAAGTCTTTATGCGGTCGATTTATTCTTCTCCATAGACCTTCGCTGCAGATGTCAACCTTCAAAGAAACGAAATCTGCTTCCAGCAAATCTTCTCTTACATCTTCTCGCCAAATCAGCGAGGCATTGGTCAAAACAGCTGTTGGAATTCCAGTCTGCGTTAATAAGGATGTCTCCTTGCCAAGGTTGAGGTCTAAAGTTGGTTCTCCATCTGGAACAAAAGTTAGATAATCAATTCGTTCATCTCTTAAGGCTGCTTCAACCATTTTCCTTTCAACTTCTTTAACGATGTCTTCCAGGTTGTAGAAGTGCTGCCTTTCTGTTGTCATGTTTACGGTTTTTCCAACTTGGCAGTAAACGCATGAATATGAGCAAGTTTTTGCCGGAATATTGTTTATCCCTAAGCTCTTTCCTAGACGTCTTGATGGAACAGGGCCAAAAGCTAGCCTCGCATCTTCCAGACTAGCCACCTTCATATTTCAAACCTGAAAGAATCTTTTTCCACATCTTCGTTATTTCTTTGGCAACATCGCTTTCAGGAGCATACTCCACTATTGATTTTCCATTTACCATGGCTTCCGTAACCACAGGGTTAAAGGGGATTTTCCCAACAGCCTCTATGCTGTTTTCTCTGCAAAAACTCGCGATTTTATCGGCATTGTCTCTGTTTATGTCATGCATATTTACACAAACAAACGGTGTCACATTAAAATGTGTAAGTAACTGCAATGCTCTTTTAAGGTCGTGAATTCCAGACATGGTCGGTTCCGCAACCACCAAGCCGGCATCTACCCCTGTGACCGAAGCTATAACGGGGCAACCTATTCCCGGTGAGCCATCAATTATTATCAAATCGGAGTCCTCCTTTTCAGCTAGTATCTTGGCGTTCTGCCTCACTAAGGTGACGAGTTTTCCTGAATTTGCTCCTCCGGGATTAAGCATGGCGTGAGCCATAAAACCGTGTTTGGTTTTTGAGATGTATGCATTTCCAGAAATTTGCTCAGTCAGAGTCACTGCGTTTACTGGGCAGACAATTGTGCAGACGCCGCAGCCTTCGCAGGAGATCGAATCAACTTTAATGTCTTCTGTTATGGCATTGAATCTGCATTTTTCAGAGCACAAACCGCATTTTGTACATTTTTCTTCATCAATGACAGCGAGCTTTGCACCTTTGAATTTCTGTGTTTTGATTATTTCGGGGTGTAGAAGCATGTGAAGGTCTGGTGCATCGACATCGCAGTCAGCTACAATAGTGTTTTTAGTCAAGATTGCAAAAGAAGCTGCTATTGTTGTTTTACCTGTGCCGCCCTTACCGCTTAAAACTGCTATTTGTTTCATTTACTGGCAAGCTCCCTTACTTCATCAAAAAGTTTCTGAAATCTTCCTTTCCATTCAGACATCGTTAAACTGAATGGAGCACCTTTTGAGTAAAGCTCAGCTATCTCTCTTCGGTACGGAATCTCAAGCAATATAGGGATGCCATTTTCCTTGCAGTATTCATAGACTTCCTTGTCACCCAAACCAGCACGGTTAACAACAACACCGTAAGGAATTGCCATATCCTTCAAAACCTGAACCGTTATCTTCAAATCATGCAGACCAAAAGGTGTAGGTTCTGTCACAAGAATGCAGAAGTCGCTTCCCTTAACCGTTTCTATGACTGGACAAGATGTTCCTGGGGGAGAATCAAGAATCACAGTTTTGCCGTTTTGAATCTTATTTTTGACTTCCCTAATCAATGGAACAGCCATAGGCTCGCCTACATTGAGTTCGCCGTAAACAATTTCTAAGTCGCCAGTTGAACCATACTTTACCGTTCCGATTCTATGCTTTTCTTCGCGGATGGCTTTCCTAGGGCAGACAATAGCGCAGCCGCCACAACTGTGACACAGCTCTTGGAAGACCAGAACTTTTTCTGAACCAACAAAAATGGCGTTGTATTGACAAAAGTCACCGCATTTTCCGCAATAGTCACATAATTCCTCGTCTACTACTGGAATCAAGGTGTAAACTGGTTCTGTTCGGCTTATTTCTGGATGCAGAAGCAAGTGAGCGTTAGGTTCTTCCACATCACAGTCTAACAACTGAACGTCTTCTATGGAAAGCGCCATGTTTACAGCTACCGATGTCTTTCCAGTGCCGCCTTTTCCACTAGCTACCGCTATTATCATTCAATCCGCCTTCCAGAACATTCAGCATGTCAAGAACTTTTCCAGTATAACTTTTTCTATCTACACTTACCGTGGTGGCAACCTTCCGTCAGCTCGATAAGCATATCTCTGTTGTATGCTTCTATGACGTCCTTGACAAAATCCTTGCGTGTTTGTAGAACAGCTACGTTTGCGTTTTGGAACATGTTCAATGCTCTAAACCCCATTCCATATGTTATCACAGCGTTTGGCCTTAAGGTCATAATGATCTGTGGCGGTTTTCCCATGCCACCCAAATGCTCACTTTTATTAGACACCGTTTCCAGACTCAAAACTTTGCCATTTTCATCTAATTCCACAACCGCGAAATATTGTGCTCTTCCAAAATGCTGTGACAACCTGGCATCCAAACCGTTTCTGTCTTCAACCGGTACCGCAATTCTAACACCCATTTCACTCACCCTTTAAGATTGCCTTCTCCGTCCACGCCCCATACCCATACCGCCACCTCTTCCGAAGTGTCCATCAACTGTGGGACCACCAGCTCCTTTGAGTTCTCCTCTCTTGTATTTTTCAATAACTTCTCTAACAGTGCCAGAAGCACCTACTACTATTTTTATTCCAGTGGAAGCTAGGGCTTGGAAGGCGTTGGGTCCAACATTTCCGGTGATTAGTACATTTACTCCTTTGCTTGCTATTGTTTGAGCTGCTTGGATTCCAGCTCCGCTCATGGCTCCTGCTGCCGTGTTAGGAACTGCCTCAAAAGCAAGGGTTTCAGAGTCCACAATTATGAAATAGGCTGCTCTTCCAACTCTTGGGTCAACAGCAGCGTCTAATGTGGTACCCGCAGCCGTCACACATATTTTCACTCATTCTACCTCCATTTTTATATTACTTTTTTTCTGCTTTCAGGAAGTTTTCAATCTTTTTAACTATTTCCATGAAGGCTTTCGACGCTGGAGAATCTTTATGTTCAATTATGAAGGGTACACCTTTGTCAGAGTCTTCGCAAATCTGGGGATCTATTGGAATTTTACCTAGAAAGGGAGTCATCAGATCTTTCGCTATCTTTTCTCCTCCTCCAGTCTTGAAAATATTAATCTCCGCCCCGCATTTTGGGCATACGAATCCGCTCATGTTCTCGATGATGCCGATGATGGGGATGTGCAGTTTCCTAGAGAACGTCACAGCCTTCTTAACCACGATCTGCGAAACCTCAGATGGGATGGTAACTATTAC
>DAOVMU010000053.1 GCA_030630585.1 Candidatus Bathyarchaeota archaeon
AATCGAAGCTCACCTAATCAAAGAACCAGACCTAGACAAATACGAAGTTGCAAGCCACTTCGCCTCCCTCAACCCCCAAAAACAAGAATAAACAAGGCTACTAATCACGAACCGCACGGAATCTTGAGCAAGAAAACAAAAAGGTGAACTCCAAAAAAACATAGGGAGAAAAAAAGTGCAGTTGACTTCTCCTTCGGTTAACATATGGACAGATATATAAGGTAGACAAACATTTTTACATGAAGAGAATGAAGAATAGAAGTGAAAGACAATGCCAACCAAAAGGAAAAGCCGTGGAAGATCTAAGGGCGGCAAAGGAAGTAGCGGTTTTGTACAGTGTGTTGGCTGTGGTGCAATGGTGCCTAGGGACAAAGCTAAAAAAGTAACTAAGCGGGTTTCGATGGTTGATTACGCTTTGATGAAAGAGCTTCGTCAAAAAGGCGCGTATATTGCTTCTCCCATAACTACCAAATATTATTGTGTTTCATGTGCTGTACATCGAGGTGTTGTAAAAGTCAGGGCTAAAAGCGAACGACACACGCGTCCAAGAAAGCGAAGAAGAAGATAGACTTGGCCTTCTAGATTACTGTTTCCTTAGTTTTTTGTAGACATGTAGGCTTCTTTGCAGAACTGTTAGATTTGAAAGTACAGCAAGCAGGATTATGCCAGCGTTCATTGCTGTCTCTGGTTGCCAGAAAGCTGCTGTTATGCTTGCTACGGCTAGGATAATTATGCGTTCCGCCCTTTCTGCCAGTCCGATTGTTTCCATTTCTATCCCAGCTGCTTCAGCTCTTGCACGGCTGTAGCTTACAAGTAATGAGCCTGTTAAGGCTGCTACACCCCATAAGACGTCGCATAATCCTCCGACTATTATGCCTGCATACACTGCAACGTCTGCATACCTATCTAACATAGAGTCTAGAAATCCGCCGAAGCCTGTTGTTTCATGATAAAGCCTGGCTATTACTCCATCTAAAGCGTCACAGAATCCTGAAAGCAGAAGCAGAAAAGTTGCCAGCAGGAGATAAAATGTATGGGTTTGCCATGCTGCGTATGCAAGGGCTGAAAGGAAAGCCATTACTACGCCTATGGCGCTAACAATGTTCGGTGTTAAACCTATTTTGTGGGCTGCTTTTGCTTCTGTTGCGAGTATTGATTGAACTTTTTTCTTCAGCTTCGTCAGCATAGCTTAGACTTCCGACCTTTGTGTCAGCAAATTATTATTTAAGCTGGATACGTAATGGTAAATTGTTAATTAAAAGGTGTCTGTATGATCAGCGTTACGTCTGTGAAGGTTTATGATAAGATCGGTTTAGGAGTGAAGGTTGAACTGCCTGATTCACCGCCGTTGCTTCTAGTGATTGCTGAGAAAGGGTTTGTCATGTGTGGTTTTTTGAACGTTGATGCCGCTGAAAAGCTGGGTGTGGCTGCCGCAGCAGTCAGTGGAGTGAAAAATTTTGAAGATGTGCTAAACGCAGAGGTTAAAGCAGTTACTTCAAAAGCGAGAACCATGGACGTTAACGTGGGAATGAAAGGTGTTGACGCCTTGAAGCATATGTTTTAGAAAGCTTACCTTGCTAGAAAAATGCTGACTAACTAACAAAACATCGTCCTTCAACTTCTTCTCGAGGTTCCTTAAGGCTTTTGGTGACACAACCTATTGTTGCTTACAGTTTCATGCGTCAGCTTTGTGAATTAACCTCTATAGAAAAACAGTGTGGACGTCTTTATCCTTCTTATTGATGCTTATAAGCGGAGAAAACGAAGAGAAATCTGGTGGGGCTACTCATTTGTCTAAGGAGAAGCTTTTAGATACTATTGCCGCAGAAATCGTAGTTTGCCAAAAATGTGAACTCTGGAGAACCCGTAAGAACTCTGTGCCAGGTGAAGGCAGGCCGCATAGTCAGATCATGTTGGTTGGGGAGGCGCCTGGTTACTGGGAAGACCTTAAGGGAAAGCCTTTCGTAGGAGCCGCAGGAAAATTCCTCGATACACTGTTATCTATAGCCAACCTTCCAAGAACAGCCGTTTTCATCGGTAACGTTTTGAAGTGTAGACCTCCAAAAAACCGGGAACCTCTGCCTGACGAGGTTGAAACGTGCACGCCATATTTGGAGAGGCAAATCAGGGTTATTCAACCAAGATTTATCGTCACCCTTGGAAACTATTCAACCGCCTACATTTTCTCAAAAGTTGGATTGTCGTTCAATGGAATAACTCGAGCTCATGGAAAATTCTATGAAGCATCTATTCTAGGCGTCCAAACGTCAGTTTTTCCAACCTTTCATCCAGCTGCAGCCCTCTACAGCGGAAAATACAAGGAACTGCTACAACGGGATTTCGAACTGCTGAAACGCAGCCTTGTAGATCAGAGATTCAACGTGTAACAATTTTGGTATTTCATATTTCGAGGGCTATTACACAGTATTCTTTGCCCATGCTTCTTGTTTGAAGAACATAATGCTTAGCTTTTGAGTCAAGAGCCTATGCCATTCCTTTTTCCGCTTGACCTATGGCAATGCGCAATTTTGGCTTGAAATACTTCTTCCAAGCACACTCGTAACAATAATAAACGATTTTCTCCTTGCTTTTCTCAGTCACCGCTGCTTTGGTGCCAAACACGTTATGTTCAACTTCCATGGTAAACGATATATCCTCAATGGTGTTTCCAAGCTGAAAATACCGCTTCAAGGTTTCCCTAAAATTCCGTCCAACCTTAAAGGCTGTATCAGCCAACGCTTTCACCGAAGAACTTCCCTCTTCTTTGTCAAGCTCATAATATATGGCTCTGTAAAGTTTTCCAATCGCTTTCAGCACAAGTTTCCATTTCGTTGAAGAAGAAATGTACCTCTTGGCCAAACGCCTTTTCAAGCTCAATACCTCATAAGAGCCTATCAATAACAATGCATTAATAACTTGCGTAGATCAACCAGCAACATAACAGAGCGAGAAAAACTGCTCTAAGCCATGAAAATCAGAAAAACTTGCGACACAGTTGGGCTATCTTAGGTTGCAGCCCGGATACGCCGTACAACTGCGATGTTAGAAATTCAATCCATATCATCGACGAATTTACAGGCCATGTTTACGCGTTTCGTACGTGTATCCATATAATGCTGTCAACGAGTCCAGCGATTACCATGTTCACCGTAACCTGAAAAATCAGTGGGGTAAAAGCTTTTAGTTCTATGTCTAAATAGAAGATGGTGTTTAGGCATGTCTTTTCGCCTTAAGATGGAGAAATCAGCAAGAAGCAAAAGATCAGACATCATTGTAGCCTTGGACTTTCCTTTTGAAAAACCAGAAAACCGAGGAAACCTTTTCTCTAAAGCAGAACATACTTTAGACGCAGTACATCCTTACATTTGTGCTGTGAAGTTTAACCGTCATCTCGTTCTTCCACTAGGCACATCCAACGGCATTTCAGGACTTGTGAAAAAAGTACATGACTTGGGTTTAATGGCGATAATGGACTGTAAAATAAATGACATAGGTTACACAAACCAAATAATCGCGGAACACTATTATGCTGCTGATTTCGACGCGCTAATAGCTAATCCTTTTGTGGGATGGGAAGAAGGTTTAAAACCTGTTTTCGATGTTGCCCGTAAGCTGGAACGCGGTGTAATTCTCCTAGTCTACATGAGTCACAAGGGAGCATGGGAAGGCTACGGACAAACAATCCATAATGCCGAAACTGATGAAAAACTGCTTCAATATGTTTCCTTCGCAAGAAAAGCCTTGAAATGGGATGCTGACGGTGTTGTTGTTGGTGCGACATACCCAGAAAAAATAAGAGAAATACACGAAATACTAGACAAAATCCCAATTTATTCACCTGGTATAGGGGCTCAAGGCGGAAAAATCCAATCAGCTTTGAAAGCGGGAGCCCGCTATCTGATCGTGGGACGAGCAATAACCCTGTCAGAAAATCCAGCAGAAACAGCGAAGAAAATCAGAGACATTGCAAATCAAGCATAATCAAAAATAAAGGATGTTATCTTCCTCTTCTTTCCCACAGTTCTTTTTTCAGCAAATCCCTAACGGCAGACCTTATGACTGCACTTCTACTTGGATACATATTCGCCCTAACAAGGTCATCTAAACCTTCAAGATAAGCCTCAGGCAACAACACAGTTACAAGTTTCATACAACATTCACCCTAAGACATGTTATGTAGATACATATGTTATAAATATAAAACTTAACTAAACTTTCAAACTCGAAAGTTATATCTCGTCGTCCACATTCTTTCTTTAATCCCTGAAGTGCTCTTCTTCGGCTTCCTCTTTTCCAAGTAACACCTATACCTTCAAAGAAGCAGCTAAATCTTGTTATTTCTTACTCTGGACAGTCTTGTCGTTAACAACAAATTGCTGCAAACATCAGACTGATAAATCCCAACTAAAAACTATTATTGCAAAACCTCAATACAAACTCATGATTAGCTTCTGGAGAATCATCAACCTTGCCAAATGAACATTACGCCTATATCCTGATATTCAACGAGAAATGGTGGAACAGACTGTGCAAGCGAAACAGAAGCAGTGATGAAATCCACGTTTTCGTGCGAAAAAACCGTGTAGGCCCCTTAGAAACTCAGAAACTTCTTTTCTACGTTGGAAAGCCAATAATTCAGATTCGGGGCGTTGCAGACTTTATTGAACGTTTAACTGGAGACTATAAGGACCTTTGGAATGCATATGGGGATGAAACTTGCTTGAAAAACTTCGATGAGTACGTAAATTTCCTGAAGGGCAGAAAGACAGCAACTTTCATAAGATTCACAAATTTCCATGAACTTAGAAATCCCATATCAATGGACGCCATAATCCAAGCTCTCGGCGTTCTAAGGATACCAAGAGGCGGTAAATACTTAAATCGAGAAACCGCAAATCAGTTGACAGTTTAAGGTGAAAAGCCAAATTGGAGAAATTCAACCCCAAAAGCTTCATTGAAACCCAAATTGAAGAGTTAAGAAAGACTATAGGTAATGAACGGGCTTTGGTAGCTGTTTCCGGCGGTGTCGACAGCACGACATGCGCTGTACTGACGCATAAAGCCATAGGTGAAAACCTTGTCTGCGCAATTTTGGACGATGCTTTCATGCGGCAAGGCGAACCGGAACATGTAGCTGAAATTCTATCCAAGCCGCCCTTTAATGTTCCAATGAAAATAATTGATGTTCGTGAACGCTTCCTAGAAGCCATGAAAAATCTGAGGGACGCTGAAGAAAAACGAAAAAAGTTCCGCGAAACCTTCTATCAAGTGTTAAGCGAAACAGCCAAGAAAGAGGGTTGCAGAATCCTTGTGCAAGGTACAATACGTGCAGACATTGAGGAAACAGTGAGTGGCGTAAAGACACAGCATAACGTTTTGGAGCAGATGGGCATAAACCCTATGGAGCGCTTCGGCTTTAAAGTGGTTGAACCCCTCGTAACGTTGTACAAGGAACAAGTTAGAATTGTTGCCAGATATTTAAAATTACCAACAGAGTTCTCCGAAAGACAACCATTTCCAGGACCTGGTCTATCAGTTCGTGTAGTTGGAGAGATTCGCCCTGACAAGTTAGACACTGTAAAGAGAGCTACAGCCATTGTTGAAGGTGAACTAATGCAACATAAGCCTAGCCAATACTTCGCAGTAATCATTGACAACGAAGAAGCACTGCAGCAACCCAGTGCTGTTCACATCCGAGATTGTGCGGCGCGGGCGCTCAACGTTCCTTCAAGAAACGTTCATGTAAAAATCTTCAGGGATAAGGCTACAGGGGTGAAGGGAGGCGAAAGACGTTATGGTAAAACAGTGGGCATAAAGGTTCAAACCATGAATGAGAAAATTCATCACGCAGATCTTCAGAAGCTCTTTGCTCTTCAAACAAGAATTATCACTGAGAATCCTGCGGTTGCAAGAATTTTCTACGCAGTCAAGGACGTGACTGAGAAAAAGCCCTATGCTATTGGTATAAGAGCGGTTCAAACAAAGAATTTCTTGACAGCCCAGGTTTCAGAAATACCGTGGACAACATTGGATAGAGTTGCAGAAAAAGTAATTGAGGAATGTCCGAATGTGTCCACAGTTTACTATGATGTTACCCCAAAGCCGCCTGCAACCATTGAAATGGAGTGAGCTGTTACCTCAAAAACGTATAAGTGTTTCGAAACGCTTTATCATGTGAACAGTTATGTTTCGGGTTAGAGTGCATAAAATCGAGTCTATTCGAGACTTGGATGGAAATCTTGGAAAACGCATAGAGTTAATTGAAGAACGGCAGATTCCCCGTTTTATTGTTAGGCCCAAAACTGAGGAGGCCAAGGTTGTGCAAGATGTCCTTCAAGCAGTGCAGCAACAAATACCAATGTTTCCAGTGAAAAGGCAGTTTGCAACTCCGAAAATAATTTTGTTCTTAACTGAGCAAGAATATGAAAGCTTAGACATAAACTTTGACGTAAACCAAATCTATGAAATAACACTTGAAAATCAAACAGCAAGATTCACGAAAACAGCATAACTTCCTTTCTAATCTGCTTTAAGGCTGAATGCTTCGGATGGAAGGAAAGCACGAACATCATGTTTCTTAAAGCCTTGTAAATGTTTTGCCAGTCAAATTCTCCGTCTTTATTACAGTGAATTGGAATGGGTTCCTCATCGCCATTTTTGTAAAACACATAGATTAAGCCAAACTCTTCCCTGAAAGTAACAACTTCCATGGGTAACTTCAATAATTCAGCTACCTTTTCAGCTGCAGCAGTCACGGAACGTAATCGCCTTTCACTTGGTGTAACACATGAAGCATAAACTAACAGCTTCCCGTCATGACTCTCCAACGTTACTCACCAAATACACGGCAATACAAAAACGGTTTTAAAGCAAGCGGTGAACCGACATTCCTGTCCTGTGGAGAGAGATAAGTTAAAATGAACAATTAAAAACCATAACGCTTCAGGAACTACTCACGCGTAAGGTTAGGCTTATGAAAGTCAGGGCACATATCTTTGTAACCGGTAGAGTTCAAGGAGTCTTTTTCAGGTCAGAAACAAAACATGAAGCCAACAAACGCGGTGTTAAAGGATGGGTTCGCAACTTGCGAGATGGCAGAGTTGAAGCCGTTTTCGAAGGAGAGGAAGACGCTGTGAAGAGACTTGTAGAGTTCTGTAAGCGAGGACCGCGTGGGGCAAGGGTCACGCATGTGGATGTTATAATGAAAAAATACACTGGCGAGTTCAAAGGCTTCCAAACAAGATATAACTTTTGAAAAACGAACTATTTTCCATTCAGCTTCTTCCCCCTCTTCTGGGGAATTATCCTCTTCTTCGCCACTTCGAATTTTCTTGATAGTTCCTTTCCTTCGAAAAAGCGATCTAAGAATATAGCTAGACATGCACACTCCGAGTGAGGTTGATTTCCAATTGCCACATTGAAATCAGACACAGACTCTGAAAAGAATTCCTTTGGAACCTTTTGACTTCCAACAAGAACTAGGATGTCTTTTTCTGAAGCTTTAATTCGCTGTAGAACATCGCTTGTTTGGATGTTCTCTCCATAGGCTGTGAGATGGACAACTATCCTGCCTTCTTTTTTCCATTCTTTCACAGCTTTTTTCCAAGGCACTTCCATCTCAAAAAAGAATGCTCCTCCCCAGTTCTTTGTGACTTTTTCAACTGTTTCCTTAATTTTTTCGTCATGTATGTCCGATAATATGAGACCTGAAGCTCCTAACGCCCGTGCTGTCAACACAACATGCGATGTAAGCCTGGCGTCCCTTTGCGGTCTGTGACCCCACCTTAAAACCACGATTTCAGGCATTTTTGTCCCATTGTTAGGTTTTTATTGTATGGATTTCTTCGATTTTTCCGTTGAATTCTTCCTCCACACGTTTTCTCGTTTTTTCAGCAAACCATGGGGCTGCCTCAAAACCTATGTGGGCAAAACCATCTGCATACTTCAATTTTCGTACGTCTGCACGGCTGAATAACCACGAGATAAAAGACATGGACTCGCTGGTCAACGGAATAGTAAACGACACATGAACGTAGTTCTTTAGAATCTTCAGTATTTCCTGTTCGAGCTGAGCAGAGTTGATATCATGTAATGCTGACATTGGCACAAGGTTTGGCGCCTTTCCCTTTAGGTTCTCAAGTTTCCGATCTAGTTCTGCTTCCGATAATAGGTCAATCTTGTTTAGCACCGTTATCATAGGGATGCCTGTTGCTCCTATTTGGCTTATTGTTTCTAGGCAGCATGAAAGTTTTTTTCCGATAAGACTTATGCCTTCGCTTACATCCACCACTAGAAGTATTAGGTCTGAATAGATGGTTTCTTCAAGGGTTGAGTGAAACGCTTCTATCAATATCAGTGGGAGACGGTCTATGAAGCCAACAGTATCCGTCAGCAGAAACTTTTTCCTGGTGATTTCTACAACCCTTGTTTTTGTCGATAACGTTGTGAATAAGGCGTCGTCTACTGGTGCTTCCTGATCAGTAAGGACGTTAAACAGTGAGCTTTTTCCAGCGTTTGTGTATCCAGCTAAAGAAATTGACTGGAACCCCAGTTCTGCCCTTCTTTCACGGTGTAGAAGCCTTTTTTTCCCGATTTTTTTTAGTTTTCTGCGAATAGACTGTACTTGTCTCTTCACAGCTTCGTAGTAGACATCGACTTCGTATGTTCCAAGACCCATGAACCCGGGCTGTTCCTCCTTCCTTGCTAATCTCACCTTTTCCTTTGCATGCGCCA
>DAOVMU010000076.1 GCA_030630585.1 Candidatus Bathyarchaeota archaeon
AAAGGGAATAACGGCGGTGCGCCGAATTAAAAAGTCGGATATGGAGAAGCTTTCGAAAGCAACTGGCGGAAAGATCGTGACGAACTTAAAAGACATTACTATGGCGGATCTTGGCTTCGCAAGCCTTGTTGAAGAGCGTAAAATCGGCGATGATAAAATGACGTTTGTGGAAGGCTGCAAGAACCCGCGTGCAGTTACAATTTTGATAAGGGGTGGAACAGAACGTATTGTGGACGAGGCGGAACGTTCAATTCATGACGCTTTATGCGTGGTTAGAGACATAGTTGAAGAACCAAAAATTCTTGCTGGAGGCGGAGCTCCAGAGCTTGAAGTTTCACGTGCCCTTAAGAAGTATGCTGAAACTCTTCCCGGAAGAGAACAGCTCGCAGTCAAAAGTTTTGCGGAAGCCTTTGAAACAGTTCCAGTGACACTGACTGAAAACGCTGGTTTAGACCCCATCGACATACTGTCAGAGCTAAGGGCAAGACACGAGAAAGGCGAAACTTGGGCTGGGATAGAGGTGCGCTCCGGAAAGGTTCAAGACATGGCTCAAGCAGGAGTATATGAACCATTAGCCGTAAAGAAACAGATAATTAAGTCAGCCACCGAAGCATCTTCCATGATACTGAAAATCGACGACGTAATTGCAGCCGGCAAGATGAAGGCTCCGCCAATGCCGCCTGGAGGACCCCCAGGTGGAATGGGTGGGATGGGTCCAGGTGCCGGAGTGTACTAAAATACGTCTAAAAAAGTCTTGATAGGTCCACCTAGGCTTACTCGTTTCGAGAAAGCTCGAATAGTGGGAGCTCGAGCCCTCCAAATTTCCATGGGGGCTCCCCTGCTTCTTGAGGTATCTAAGGGTTTTTCAAGTCCGATAGACATCGCTATAGAAGAACTTGAGATGGGCATCCTGCCGATAACAATTAGGCGCACATTGCCAGACAGCACCTACCAAGATATTCCTGTTAAATGGCTTCTTCCTGAACAAAAATAAGCATCATCAAAATTCAATCTTAAAATTTCTAAAATGGTGGAGGTATCCTCTGCTGTTCCTCTCGTTTTTTCTTGTTAAAAATTGCGAAAGTTGCAGACGGATACTTTTTTGCTTTGTTTTTCTAGGATTTCTCTTGTGGTTTCAGGTGTTTTCCTGATCCTTTCCTTGCAGTTTTCTCGAGCATGTTTGTCCGCATTTTGAGCACTTTCAGAACTTGTGTAACAGGCAAATGTGGTTCTCTCAGCTTTGTCTGTGCATGCTCAAGCAGCTTTTGGAAGAGTAAGCGTCCTCAAACTATGTTTGGTGCTGTATCGGTTTTTTCGTCTAGGGGCCTCTTCGATTGTCCAGTTGAAGAGTGGTAGTTACATACAGGTGCCATGACGATTCAATGTGATAGCGATGGGCTTACATAATCGTATACAAAAGGTTAAGTTGCCGAGAAGATGTCGGGTTGGGCGACAAGGGGAGTAGATTGTGGATGTTGTGATTTCTGAATCTAACGAAGCACACTTTTCCAAGCCACAGGCACGCACCGGCCATAGGAGATATCCTCTGTGCCAAGGAATGTGCCGAGTTCCTCAATCGCGTAAGCCACCGCTCGAGCTGTTTCTTTTGATTTTGGCGCATTGGGCTCCATGTAAACAGCATTGATAATCAACCGTCCTCGCTTTCGATCCATCACTGGGTCTATGCGGCCGATCAACCGATCGCCGTGCAAGATAGGCATTACATAGCATCCATACTTGCGTTTGGGCTTTGGCACATAAACTTCTAAGCGGAAGTGAAAATTGAAGAGTTGTTCTGTGCGCTGGCGGTCGCAGATCAAATTATCGAAAGGTGAGAGTAGCGTTGTGCGCGGTTCCCACTCGCCAGCGGCTAGTCGATCGAGCAATGGCTGATCGTCGGCATGTGTGTACCATGGACCGCGCCATGGTCGCGTACCCTCTCGGATCTCTACTTGTGTGATGCGCCCGTTGACTTCAAGTTCGGCTAGTACATCATCAAGGTGCGGATAGCAACCGCGAATGTAATGTTGTTTGATGTGTGTCGCCCGCGCTACGCCAAGAGCTTGCAGTGATTTTTGGGCAGCACGGCGGGAAACCTCGCGGTCGGATAGCCGCTCTTTAGGTGTCCACTCAGGCAGGTAGCGCTTGGTCAGGTCCCACAGCTTCCGGCCACCCACGCGTCCAGCGATCATGATCTTGCCTTGGGCTTTCAGTGTGGTAAGCATCATGTCAACGTTTCGACCTGCGGTCCATCCGGTGGAGCGCCAGTCTTCAACGGACTTGTCTTCGAAGCGGTGCGAGGGTAGAGGGCCTTCGTGGCGGAGTTTTGTGAGAATATGACGGCGCAACTTTTTGTTTTTCTCGACCCATGTGCGAATTCGGTGAGCCCAAGGTTGATTGCCAGTTGCAAAACTACGCTTGAGGGCGCTGAAGATTGGATAGTCCTCTGTGAGAACGATCGAAGTGGCTTGTGCCCAGTCTTCGAAGAGCCGCCGTTCTTTCCACAGAAGCATGTCAAGGTAGGCCGGGTCGTATCGCCCCAATCGGCTCCACAGCACTAAAAGATGGCTTGGCGCCACAATTCTCATGGGGTCGATCTGCAGGTAACATAGGTCATGCATAACCTCCATAATACCGTTGGAATCAGCTGGTGGGCGTGGACCTGCTAGGCGCTGGCGCGTGATAGCGAGACGGCGGGCTAGCTTGGGAGAGAGGGTACGTACACCGTTCACGGGCAATCATCAGCCTCCAGCCTGTATATAGTTTGACTGCTTCTTGTTTCGCAGTTTCTTCAGTTCTTCGGTTGCTTTTTCAAGTGTTTTTTTGATTCTTGTCCAGTGAGCTCCTTGCCAGTATATTTGTCCGCATTTTGGGCACTTCCAAAACTTGTTATAGTAGGCAATTGTGTTCTTCTCAACTTTATCCGTCACCTTTTCTTTCGATATTGATTCAATTTGAGCGTTGCATTTTGGGCATCTTGAAGTTGTCATGTCTATGTCCAATATGATTTCGAATCTTTTCGCGAGTTCTGCGAGTTTTTCCTCTTCTGTTCTCCCTTCCAAGTAGAAGGTGTCAATTCCCTTCGCTGTGACTTGCTGGTAAAGCTCTAAATCTCTTGTAAGCAAAATTCTTCTTTCTTTTTTAGCAACCATAATTAGTTGGGCATCATCAAGTTCGTTTGAATATTTCACATCATGCCCTAACATTCGAAGCCAGCGTGTGAGCTTTCCAAGCATTCCATCAGCAATAAACTTCAAAGCTTCACTTTCTCCGAATTATTCCCCCACTCCCAGCTTCGGCGACGATTTCTCCTTCATCCACAACTAATCGTCCGCTAACATAAGTTTTAATAGGCTTCCCCTCAACGTTGCATCCATCAAATGGAGAAAATTTCGCTTTTGAAAAGAATTTTGAAGCGTCAATTCTATGTTTACTATCTAAATCCACAACAACAAAGTCCGCGTCATTTCCTTCTTTCAAACAACCTCTACTTCCTAGTCCAAAAATCTCAGCTGGATTCTCCGACATCAGCCTAACTAGATCAGTTATTGATAACAGTCCGCGTTTCACTTTTGTGAGCAACAGTGGAAGTGTTGTTTCTAAGCCTGGTATGCCAACTTTAACGTCCCAAATCAACTTGGCCTTTTTCTCAGCCGCCGTGTGTGGTGCATGATCTGAAGCCAAAATGCCAATCCAATCGTTTCTGATTCCATTCCAAAGAGCTGCAAGGTGGCGTTTTTCTCGAAACGGCGGCATGGTCAATGCTGAAGTTCCGATTCGTCTTAAATCATCAACTGACAGAAATAGGTGATGAGGTGTTGTTTCACAAGTTATTGGCATTCCAGATTTTTTTCCATCAGTTATCGCTTTCAACCCGTTTTCCGTGCTCACGTGACAAAAATGCATGTGCACACTGGTTTGTTTAGCGATGCTTAGCAAACGTTTTACAGCGATAACTTCAGCTTTTTCTGCATGGGTATTGAGGAACGCCTCGATGTCGTTACGGTTAGCGCGCTTACACTCGTCTTCAGCTTTTTTCAGTGTTGATTTATCTTCTGCGTGAACAGCGACTGGACGGTTCATTCCACTAACTGTTTTGAAAGCTTCCAGCAAGGCATAATCATCGTCTATGTTTAATCCGCCGATTTGCTCAGCCATATAAAGCTTAAAACCCACAGCGCCTTCTCTAATGATTTCCCCTGTTTCCTTTGTGTCTTTTGGAAATTCAGAGTAAAAACCAACGTTAACCAAAACTTTTCTTTCAGCAATCGTCATTCGTCTTCTCAAGGTTTCAGCACTCATGGTTACAGGGTTATTGTTAGGCATGTCCAAAACTGTTGTTACTCCACCCGCAGCAGCAGCAGCGGTTCCGCTGTAAAAATCCTCTTTGCCTGTTTTTCCTTCATCTCGAAGATGCACGTGAACATCTATTAAACCTGGCAGAACCAGCGTTTTTTTCAAATCAGTATTTGTTTCAGCTTTAGGCATGTTTGCTTCTTTGCTTATTCTGAAAATTTTTCCTTGGTTTATTGCGAGGCAGCAGTCCACAATTTCATTATCCACGTAAGCTTTCGCGTTGCTTAGAACTAAGTCAACAATCAAGTCAGCTCGCTCTCTTACCATGGGGATTAGTAGCATGGAATGTTAAAGTTTATTCTATTATTTTGAAGAAGTCTCTTTCGGTTATTATGCCCGCGAGCTTTTCATTTTTAACTACTGGTAAAGCGCCGATGTTTTTCTCTTGCATTATTTTTGCTGCTTGACCAACATCCTCGTTTGGTCCTATGGTCACAACATCTCTGGTGGCGATTTCAAGTGCCGGTGTATTCAAAACTTGTATTATAGCGTCTGATTTGAGGTATTTAAAGACTTTTCCAGAGCCGAAGAACCGTATAATATCCATAGTTGTTATTATGCCGATTACTTTGCCGTCGGAGATTATTGGCAGTCTTCTGAATCCTTGTGTTGTCATTGTTTTTTCAGCTTCAAAAATTGTTGTTTTTTGGAGGGCTGTGACTACTTTTTTCGACATTAACTGAGCGACTGTTACACCGCTTATTCTGTCGGCGAACATGTTGGCAATGTCTCTTTCTGTGATTATTGCTTTCACACGGTTTTTGCGGTCAACCACTGGTAGGCCGCCGAGATTTTGCTCAATCATCAATTCTATTGCTTCATTTATCTTTGCAGAGGTCTTGACTGAAACGACTTTTTTGATCATTATGAGTTTTATTGGTTCATTTATAGCTTTGAAAATGCTTCCTGCAAATTTTTTCTGAATTATTCGGAATTTTTTTCCGCCGCCGAGATAATTAATTATGTCTGTAGCTGTCACTATTCCTTCCAGCGTTTTTGTTCCTGGGTTGGCGATTGGTATGCGTCTAAACCCTTTATTAGCCATTATTTTGATAGCGTCGTAGATGGGTGTTGTAGGAGCCATTGTGACAACAGAACTTTTTGCTACACGCAGTATCTCGTCTTCACGTTTTTTCGAGGGATGAGCCTTTAAAGAAAGCAACCGCTTATCCCTCAGCGACCTTCTAAAACTTTCTCTACTCAATTTGTTCCCTTCTTATTTAACGAGCAAGATGGCCGCATCTCTAAGGTTATTAATACCAACCAACTTTGCCTTATCCTTTACATATCTTCAATTGGTTTTTGAAAATCTTTGGTTCCGCAAGTTCTCTGATTTTTGTCAAGGATTCCACGGTGTTGTCACCATTGTCTCACTGATTAAAGAAGTTCCAAGGAAAGATTGAAATCTTGCATCATTGCACGGGTTTTTGTTGCAGTTTCATCTCACAGATAAGTGGATCAGTTTTATCCATGATTTGCTTAACGCGCAAAGGAACAGCCTTTCATTCTTCGCTTTCTAATTCGGCTGCACATTCTTCGCAGAGGAATTCTCCATTAGTCTCTTCTAGGGTGTCTGTCCATCTTTCACAACTGTCACAATATCCGGCAAGAGGCGTCGATTCTGTTTCTGCTTCTTGAGCTCTGTTTTCGCCTTCCATGAGCGCTTGTTCTTGGATGGTTTCTATGAGTTCAGGCATGACTCCGAGAATATCTTTGCTGGACAGCACTCCAACGAGTTGACCTTTATACATTACTCCTAATCTTCTGATGTTTAGTCTGCTCATTCTTCTGGCTGTTTCGCTTATTTTATTGTCAGGCTCTATTGTGATCAGAGGTGACGTCATGACTTCTTTTGCTTTGAAGGAGCTTGGTTTGGCATTTTTTGCTAAGACTCTTCTGACCAAATCTCTTTCCGTGATGATTCCAAGGGGTTTTCCCCCTTTACTTGTTACTACTATGCAGCCTAAACCATGCTTGTCCATGAGTTCTGCAACTTTATTTGCTGTCGCATTTTCATTTACGGTTACTACAGGGCTGCTCATAACATCTTTAACTATCATTCTAGATCTTAGTCCAATGTCCGACATTGTTCTCAGCCTCATGAATAATGTAAGCCTACCTTAGATTTGCTTCAATCAACTCAGAATAAGTATCCTACATTTAAAACTTGTTGTGTTTCAAATAAACACAATGTTTTTGGGCTAGAGTGAAATTTTAATAGCGTCTGTCAATAAATGCACATGATTAACGTGAGGAAGTTAGTATGTTACGAACAAACGTTGATAAATTAGTGAAGATATCGGTTGTTGGTGAAGTAGCCAGTCCAGTTTATGGTCGAGGGATTTATAAAATTTCAGCTGAGGGCAACCCAGTTGTTTTGCCAGGAGTTGGTGGAATCACATACAATGTTAGAGTAGGCGACCTTGCGTGCGGATGGGAAGCTGACCATGTTGAGCCAGGTGTAAGCGTAGAAAACAAGGAGAACGACTCACGTTTTGGACGGGGCGCAAATACAGCGTTCAATGTGCTTTCCTGCGTTGGAAACGAAGCAGTAGTAGTCACTGAAGATGCGAAAGGTGCAAAGGGTGTTGTAACGGGAAAACACGGCGGAATAGACCACGTACTCGTGGACTTTCAACCCGAAACTCTTGAAAAACTCAAGCTTGGCGACAAAATTCTCGTAAAAGCCTTCGGCGTAGGCCTAAAACTTCTAGATTTCCCAGACATAAAAGCAATGAATATGGATCCACGCTTTCTTGAGGCTCTAGATCCGAAACCAAACGGCGAAAAACTGGAGGTCTCAGTTACACATGTTATTCCCGCCGTAATAATGGGTTCAGGCTTAGGAGCAAACCAAACATATTCTGGAGATTATGAC
>DAOVMU010000094.1 GCA_030630585.1 Candidatus Bathyarchaeota archaeon
AACCTCTACCATAACCTCGACCAAATCCTCTGCCGAAACCTCTGCCATATCCGGGTATTGGATTCATGAATCCGGGAACAGGATAACCTGCACAGTAGCCTGCTGCTCTTCCAGTCATGGGTCCTAAACCCCTAGGTCCTGTTCTATCTCCTCTTGGCATTCTTTATTTCACCTCTATTTTCGTGTTTATGCACGTTTTACAATTATGGGAGTATGCACAGAAATATATAAAAGTTGCGCTGGGATATACATAAACAGTATAAGGGACAGCTGATGTGGCGACAAGGACACAGACGAAGACGCGGCAGAAGAGGAAGATTCCCGAAACCAGTTACGCTAGGAATGACTCCGCCAATAACAGGCTTGACTCCTAATCCACCGAGCGGCCTCAGATCAATTTTCATAGACCGAGCGGAACTGGAAGCTTTTAGACTTGCCGACCTAGAAGGATTGTCGCAAGAAGAAGCAGGACAGAGAATGGGTGTTTCTAGGGGAACCGTGTGGAGGCTACTGCAAAGTGCAAGGAGAAAAACAGCTCAAGCACTCACGGAAGGAAGACCTCTTCAAATAGTCTAGCGTGCATTTGGGACCAGATCTTGTCAGCGCGCACTTGAACAAACTCAATACAACAGCTCACCATGGCGTTAAAGCAGCAGATGCTTAAAGAAATCCGTGAAAACAGTAGCCAAAAAAGTATAAATTCGCACCTAGAGCATGGTAGCCCGGGAGAGACCATCGCCTACGCTATAATTTATACTTTTTATCGAGGGCATTTCGCTCATTTCCCCTTTTCTTGTATTTACACCAAAATGAGGTTTCGTTTGGGAAAAATGGTTTGGAGGTTTGTTGATTGGTTGCAAGGATTGTGACTATAGGCACAAGAGGTTTGTAGAGTTGATTAGGCAGGTTGCCCATGATGTGGCTTACGAGGTTATGGACGAGCATTTGGATGATTATAAGCATAAGGAGAAGCCTGCTGAAATTTTTGAGGTTGGAGGTTTAAGCCTTGGGAAGAACAAAGACAGTTGTTAAGTGCCAATTCAAGAGACAAGATGCTGGCGTTGCCAGCTGCTTGAACAAGTCCAAGTTGAAGACTCTAAAGGTGATGTTGTTGAAATGTTTAGGTGCCCAAAGAATATGGTTTTGCCTTGGCTGCTTCCGCCGTTTAGCGCGCGCGCTTTTGCTAGAAGACTTAGAAAACCGCTATATGTGTTCTTCAATCACATGGTTTATTGATGGGATTTCTTTTTCATAAGCTGGTATTTTGCCTTTCAATAATTGGTCTTCAAAAGTTTTTCGTTCTATCTTGTAAAAGATGCCTATAGGAATTCTCTCTTTTTCATCTGCTCTCTCCCAGGCAGCTCTAAAATCTTTGGTGTCATGTCCTTTCTCGTTGAGATAATAAATACGCTCTCTTAGGAACTGTGTCGTATCATGGTATGTCTTACAAGGTTGAAGTACATCTATGAAGGAAAAACCGTGATGCTTTACGGCTTCTTTGATGAGACTTGTAAGATGTTTTATGTCAAAAGAAAAGCCTCTAGCTACAAAAGTCGCGCCAGACGTGAGCATCAGATGAATAGGATTGAGGGGAACCTCGATGTTTCCCTTTGGCATAGCCTTAGTACTGAAACCTAAAGAACTTGTAGCTGTTGCTTGCCCTGTTGTCAGCGCAAAAACTTCATTATCGTGAATGATCATCGTAATGTCTATGTTCCTTTTCGCCGAATACACAAGATGACTGATTCCTTCATTATACGCATCACCATCACCAGCAAATCCTATCACTTTCAAATTCGGATTAGCAATTTTCATTCCGCTAATTATCGGCGGGACTCTTCCATGGAGCACATCAAAACTGTTAACGTTGATGTAATCAACTATCTTGTTATGACACCCTATACCTGACGCTATAACTATGTTCTCATGTCTAGTTTCTCCGGAATCAACTAATTCTTGGATTGCACGCTTTACAGCAGTGAGAATACCAAAATCTCCACATCCTCTGCACCAAGTCTTTTCAGCAGGCGTATCTAATTCTAGTTTCATTCAAGCACCCTCTCTATCCTGTTGGCAAGGTCTTCTGGGTCAAAAGGCCTAGAGTCGTACTTTAATATTTTCTTATTAACTAGAAAACCTGTTTCTTCACGAAGTAGCGAGGCAAATTGTCCGGTGGAATTACATTCAACTGATATAACGTTTTTTACTTTATCAAGATGTTTTTCAACCTCCCAAACCGGAAACGGCTTGGGATAGATGACATGAAGGAACTTGAACTTCCGCTTCAGAAGCTTCATTGCTTCTAGAACAGCTCCTTTCGCCGATCCCCATGAAACTATCAGATTATCCGCATCTTTTTCGCCGTATATTTTAACAGTTTCTCTTGATCGAAGATCTGCAGCTATCTGAGCATATTTTCTAAGCCTCTTCTCCTGCATCTTGTTTATTAATTCAGGTTCGTCTATTGCATATCCACTAGGGTTATGCTCGTAACTGTTAACCTTTATAACTGCCTCAGGAGTGCCTGGAAAAGCTAAGGGCGATATCCCATCCTCTGTAAGCTCGTACCTCTTGTAGCCGCCTCCACCATTAGCCATCTTCACTTCTTCTTTACTCACGTTATTTTCGTCGATTGATGTTGTTTTGTAACTTTCGGACAAATGCTTGTCGGATAAAACTATTACCGGAATTTGATATTTCCATGCCAAGTTTAAAGCTTCAGCGGTTTTGTAGAAAGCCTCCTCCGTATCACCAGGAGCCACAACTACCTTCGGAAAATCTCCATGTCCTGCGTTGACTACGAATTTCAGGTCCGCTTGGGATGTATAAGTAGCAACTCCTGTTGATGGCCCGCCTCGTTGGCATTCGACAATCACCAATGGAACCTCCGTCATTCCCGACATGCTAATTGCTTCTTGCATAAGGGCAAAACCTCCGCCAGAGCTGGCAACCATCGATCGAGCACCAGCATAGGAAGCGCCCAGCGCCATAATTATCACGGCAATCTCATTCTCTGGCTGTACTACTGTGAGACCCAGCTTATCTTGATGACCAGCCAAATAATGCAGGATAGATGTGGAAGGGGTCATTGGATATGCAATATAGACTTTAAGCCCAGCCTTTACGGCTCCAAGCGCTATAGCTTGGTTTCCTGTGAGCAAGGGTTTAGGCAAGCGATCTATTCTTTTTATTTCACCGATTCGGTCAAAATTTTTCTCTGCATATTCGTATCCTTTTTTAGCGAGCGCCAAATTTTTTGGTGCCTTTTCCCTATAAATTTTAGTTAAAACAGCGTTTACTTTTGTAAGATCCAATCCGTAAAGATACGCCACCACTCCTATCAATGCAGAGTTTCGCATTATTTTTAGACCTTTAATTTCCTCCACCATCTTTAAAAGTGGAATCGAAAGTGCCTTGCCTGAACCACAATATTTTACTTCCTCTGAATCAAAAAGCACACGGCCGTTACTAACCAGTTCTTTCTCATGTAGATCTATAGTTTTTTGATCTAAAGCCGCTATTAGATCAACTTTCTCGTAATGACTCCAAGTTTCTTTTGATGACGATCTTATCTGAGAAAAGTTGTGTCCTCCTTGAATCAAGGATTGGTAATCATCGCGGATGAAGACGTTCAAGCCATGTCGATTAAGTATTCTGCCGATAATATATCCTGTGCTCCGTACACCTTCTCCTGCCTTTCCTCCTACAAGCAATGAGACTTCATCTAACATTTTAACATCAACTCCTTTGAAATCTCGTCTCTCATATAAAAGGTTTCATATTCTAACCAAGAGCTAGAAAAGGAATTAAAGTGAAGTTCAGCCTTCTTACATGTGAATTGCGCCGTACGTAAGAGGGTGACTATCAAACGCAAGCAATTGATTGAAATTTCATGTCTAGCGTGGAAACAGCGAGTAACAGAAGGAACATAACAAAGTCTACGATATGCAATTGTATAAACCTCCTAAATTTTCCTTTTTTAACCATTATTTTTTAGGTATTTTTCTATTTCGTTTTCTGCGTTGTCTGCTTTAATGAATATCGGCACGTTTTCTATGCCAGTAGCTATGTAGCTTGAAAGAAGCCACTCGCCTGGCGCGAACTCTAAAGTTTTTTCTAGTATGCCCTTGTCTATCATGAACGTGTCGCTGATTAGTGCACGGTCGTACGGTCGTGGCAATGTGCCTACAAAGTATGTGTGAAGCTGTTGTAGAGCGTTGGTGTTTAAGTAGGCAATGCGCTGCGTGGCTATGCACGCTCCTAAACCGTACTTTCTTCCTTGCCTAAGCAAAGTTTCAACATACCTAGAACATTTGGCATCCATGCCTGACGAGCCGCTTAAGCTTGGTATAAACTCTTGTGCCTCGTCGAAAACCAGTAGAATGTATGGCTTAACTTGAAATCTACGCTTTCTCCTCACAAGTAAATCTTGTGTTAGTGTCACAACAAGGTTTTTTATTATGAACGGGTCTGAAATTGAAACGCAGACAAGCCTTGCTTCACCTTCTAGCAGTTGGCGGATTTTCTCCGCCGTCAATCCACGCGTGTCTTTTTTCTCTTTTTCTTGTTTTTTTCTTATCCTATCAATAATTGTGTTTCTCGTGGTTGCCCATGCAAATAAACCGCTTCTTTCAGAAACCTTGAACTCTTGAACAGCCTCGGTAGCAACCGCATCTATGTAATTCACAAAGTTTTCGCTTACCTCTTGGTTTTCACTTAAGCCATGTTCTTCCGAATACTCAAATATGGCATCATGTATTTTATCTATAGCGTTCATGTAATGTGGTCTGCTAATGTTGTCTTTTCTCTGAGCTTTAAGCTCATCCAAAAATCGGGTATAGGTAGGAACCTTCTGCCTAGGCATTTTGTAATAGGCAAGTTTATTCTGCTCCATTATACGCTTTAACCCAGCTTTAATTCTTTCATCAGTCTCGTATTCTCTTGGTTTAACAATGGAATTGAAAAACTGTTCTAGAACGTCGATTTTGTGTTCAAGAATAATTTTTGCTGGAACATTCGGGTCTGCTAGTATATCCAGTAATAAGAAGACGTATTCGCAGCTTATGTCAAAAATTATGACTTTTGTGTCCTTTGTATGGAGCAAGATACGTCTAAGGACATCTGACATTAAATTGCTTTTTCCGCCGCCTGTGAAGGCGAAAACGCCGAAGTGATAGCGGATAAGTTTCTCAAAATCGACGTATATTGGGATGACGGTTTTGCTTGTCTCAAACATTTTTATTATTCCGAGCCTCGGGTCGGCTCTGGCATTTTCTACGGTTTGAGAAGGATCTACACCAAATTTTTCAGTTACCTTCTGGTTGTACATGCGGTTTATCATGTTGCTATTTAAAACGTAGATTGGACTACCAACGATGGGATATGAGAAGCCTTTGACAAACTTGAATTCACAGTTTTTGTACATTATTAAGTCATAGTTTATTGGAATTGCATTTATCTGAATCATCATCATAGATGTGTCGTCTGTCTGCCAATCCATCTCGGACTGCTCTATAATCTCAAACTGCATAGGATAATAACCGTGGTCTGACAAGCCGCGTAAGCCAAAATGTTCAGGCCAAACCCTGCTAATCTCCATTAGCGTGTATCTTTCCTCGTCTTGTTCCGACTGCTTGAAATTTTTAACAGCTAGAAGCATGCCCTCCTCCATGAGTCCCATGAGGTTTTTTTGGTATTCAACTTTGATGCGGCAATGGTAACGAGATCCTGTGCCTCCAAGTTTGGTTTCTTCAGCACCACCAAAATATTTTGGAATTACGGCGGCCAATCTCCCGTGGAATCTGTCATCGAAATCTGTGAAGCAGAAAATGTTAAATTCTTTCTCTTCTTGCGGCTTCAATTGTTGCTCTCCTCTCTCTGAAAGTGCTCATATAGAATATGAATCTTCTCAATTTATGGTTATTGAGTATCCAATTCGCCGTGGTATCCACGATGCGTTTGAATTGGCTGTAGTTCCATTTTGCAATCTTATCGGCAATAAATAGAGGCTTGTTGTGGCCGAAGGCTTCGGGTATACTAGAAGGCGCCATAGCAGCCAAAACAGTCATTGTCAGATTTTGAAGCTTGTTTGTAACATTTTTATCCATAAAAAGAATAACCTCAACGGGCTCTTTTGCACCACCGAACTCGTTCCAGAATTCTACAACGTTTTCGGGCTTGTAATCGTATTCTGGATAAACCAAACGGTCTGTAAGCAAGACATTACTCCGCAACATAGGGTCGGTTTTGGCTTGGCTTAGCTGCACATACGTTTTCAGAA
>DAOVMU010000071.1 GCA_030630585.1 Candidatus Bathyarchaeota archaeon
AACCACATAATAGGCATAGGCAAACAGGACAATAACGTGAAACTGTCACTGTTCAACGTCACAAACGTCACCGCACCGACGGAAACAGCCAAATTCATCGTATCAGGCGACTGGTCAGACTCTACCGTTTTAACAGATCACAAAGCGTTTCTATTCGACGAGTCAAAACAGCTACTAGTCCTTCCGGTTTCAATAGGCTTTTTCAAAGTGAAAGACAACGAGTATTACACTACGAACTATTGGCAGGGAGTATACGTTTTTAACATAACCTTAAGCGACGGGTTTGCTCTGAGAGGCAATGTTACTCATCAAGAGAACGGTGTAGGTGGATGGGAGAGCAGTTACCGGGTGAAGAGAGCACTTTACACCGAAAACGTGCTTTACACGATGTCTGACAAGAAAATAAAAATAAACAGCCTAGAAGATCTAGCGCTCCTAAGAGAAATCGAACTGCCCTAAATCTCCCACTTTTTCTGTTATTCGGTTTCATGTGTGACCGTTGTCTGTCTTTCTTCAACTCGAACAAAAGAGGTTTAACAAGCCTTTTAAGGTAAATATTTAGGTTTGGACGTTGTTATGGAAAATGATGCTTATGCTTGTCGTCGCCATTCAAGATGTTCTAGACGGAAAATACGAAGAGAAATCTTTAACCATTAGAGGATGGATTTATCGTAAAAGAGAGAGTAAACAAACAATTTTCTTATTGGTTCGTGATGCTTCCGGTGTTGTCCAATGCACAGTCAAGAGAGACAATCCTTCATGGACTCAAGCTAAAAAAGTGACCATTGAATCTTCTGTTATGCTAGAAGGTACTGTTAAACATGATGAACGTGCTCCTGGCGGTTACGAAATCGCCGTTGAAAACCTTTCTATAATTGGTCTAGCTGAAGTTTTTCCGATAACCGAATATAAAAGTGAAGAGTTTTTGCGCAACGTTCGTCATTTGTGGCTTCGAAGCCGCAGAATGAATTTGATTATGAAAGTGCGAAGCGAAGTCTTACGTTTTATTCACGATTTTTTCAAAAAGGAAGGATTTGTTGAAGTTTCTCCACCGATGTTTATTTCCAGTGCTTGTGAAGGTGGATCAACCCTCTTCGGCTTGAAATATTTTGACAAACAGCTCTATTTGACGCAGAGTGCCCAACTACATCTAGAAGCTCTAATATACTCTCTGGAGAAGGTTTACTGTGTTGCCCCTTCTTTCAGGGCTGAAAAAAGTCGAACTATAAGACATTTAACTGAGTATTGGCATGTCGAACCTGAATGGGCTTTTGCTGACATGGATGATTTAATGCGCTTCGAAGAGAACCTATTGAGTTATATATGTCATAAGACTGTCAAGAACTGCAAAAAGGAGATGGAGAGCCTAACTGTAGACATTTCAAAGTTGGTGGCTGTAGAAGCTCCCTTTCCAAGGATCACATATACAGAAGCTACAGAAAGGCTGAATTCGAAAGGCTTCAAGATTAAGTGGGGTGAAGATTTTGGCTATGATGAGGAGAAAGCTTTAGCAGAGGATTTTGGCAAACCTTTCTTTGTATATGCTTATCCGAGGCAGATTAAGGCGTTTTACTGTAAAACCTATAGGGATAATCCAGATCTTGTAATGTCAACTGATATGCTTGTTCCAAGGATAGGCGAAATATCCACTGGTGGTGCAAGAGAAGACGATAAGGAAGAGTTGCTTAGGAGGCTTAAGAAACTCGGTTTAAGAGAAGAAGACTACGACTGGTACATTGACTTGAGACGTTACGGAACAGTTCCACACGTAGGGTTCGGGCTAGGGCTCGAAAGATTGCTCACTTGGATGCTTGATCTGGAAAACATAATCGATGCCATACCATTTCCGCGGACAATAAGGAGATTCTATCCATAAAGAGCAAAAACTGAGTGAATGAGCAGGCATATTTTGTCAACATGATTCTACGTAACTCGAAAATCAAAAGGCAATCGATCTGGCGAGCCGAAAGGAGAAAAAACTTATTCCTGTAAGAGTTCAAACATTCCAGAAAGCGTAAATAGCAAGTTGTCTGCGTACTTGCATAGAAAACGTTGAAAGAGGAGAGAACAAGGTGAAAATTGCAGTTTCCGGCGGCTGTGGAGATGTCTCCCGCGGCTCCTTTTTAATTCGTAATTCGACAAACTTCTTTCATGAACCCTTTAGAAATGATTCTTCTGGCAATTGCTGCTTGACATCATTCTCTATTCTTTCTAAACTTGGTTTTCCCAAGTTTCAGTGTCTAGGTAACCGCGTCGCAATTTCTTTGGGAGAAGAGACCATAGGAATTGTGTCCCAAGCGTATGTAGCATAATATTGTGCAAGCCTTACGTGTGACGCTAATTCCTCCAAGGTGGGTTTGTCCTCTTTTTTCCCAGAAATAATTGTAACTTTCTTAAATAGATGCATTGGATTTTGTCTTGCTAAGTCTTCTACAGAAGAAACTCTGGCCTTCTGGAGAAGTTTGACGGTTCTTGAGTTAATTCCAGGGATCATTAGCAATTCGGCTGTAGCCTGTATCTTTGCAATGTTGCTCTTCGAAATGTTAGTCTTTTGAGCTATAATCGTTGGGTCTTCAATAATGAGGTCTTCAACGCTAACTATCCCAGCAGCCTTGAGGTCTTCGGCAGTTTTTTCACCGACGCCTGTGATTTCTTTTACATCTGATGTAGCTGCTAAGCAAGATATAGGTACAATTCGTGACTCTATCTTCTCAAGTCTCTTCTCTAAAATACTCAAAGCATTAGTTTGTTTATTAAGTGCTTTTTTATGTGCTTCCCAAACTTTACCTATCTTTTCCATTATTGTTTGGTTTTGTTTTATTTGCGTATTGATGCTTTTCAAGTCTTGACTAACCATGAATTGGTCTAATGACAGTTTTGCAAGATCCTTGTTTAAGGTCCGTTCTATTTTCTTTTCGTTATTTTCAAGCTTTGCTTCAAGAGCATCAAACGCCACATTGACATCAGTTTTTTTTAACTTACGAATAATGTGTGAGCAAAAGCAACCAATAGATATAGACGCTGCCAAAACGGATAATGAGAGATAGGCAGGAGCAGAGACATAAAGTGTTTCACCAATGACAGAGAGAATGTTAATGTTGGCTAAAGGACCATTGATAACTAATTCGATGAGGGCATGGACAGCAACAAGGCATAGCAAAAACACAAAAACTGTGAATATCCAAATAGCGCTACTTCCATTCTCAGATCCAGATTTCGTATTCAATATGAAAACCAGAAGTAGAAACTGTCTTTTACCTTCTTAACGATTGTGAAGCCAGAATCTCTATTATTAAAGAAGATTAATGATAGTAGCGAGTCATCATCAAGCACGCGAGATTCTCTTACTAACTCTTACATGTTCCAATCTTTGACATGTTCTTGCGTTAGTAATTTGATTTATGACTATTCAAGTTCTAACATAGTTATGTGGACTTTACGTTGAAAAAGATATTATCCCATGAAGATTTCCACAAACTGTTAGAAGCTATATGGGAAGCTGGACCTGAAGTAAAATACAAGAATCCAGATGCTTGGATAGCCTACATGATAAAGCGAGCGCTGAAAGAAAAAAAGGAAAGAGAGTAATTTTCTCTCTCTAGGAGTTGTTCGAAAACTAGTAAACCTGGATACTTGTGCATTTTGTCTTTTCTGAAAGGCTTAAATCGCTTGAAAGGACCTGAGTCACCGTTATTGACAGCGACGATTTGCTTGTAGTTGATTTTATACCATGACAAACAGTTAGGGTTCTATTCAAACAGGTTGTGTGTCCGCGTTGACATTTCCTTAATAAGATCCTCATGCTCCAAACAACTAAGAGAACCGACAGGAATTGTACCCCCCATAATGTAGAAAATTACCTCCAAACGTATATTATGAGTGTTAATGGAGATATCTCCCGTAATCTGTCGTTAAATGTCCGGTTATCTCTTTCTCCGGGATCATGAAACTATATGTCCTTCGTACATTTTGATCCATATGGAAAAGTTCTAGATGAATTGAATACTCAGATCTGTTTTTTCTTCTTCTGTAGACTATGGCTGCTAGTATTGTTTACATCGAGAATAGTCGTAGGCATATAAGAAATAACGGAAACTTTAATGTATTTGTGCTATGAGTTCTATCTAGTGCCCGCTGGCAAATTGGAGAGAACATGAAAGATGGCAGGCGTCAATGGACAAGAAGATTTGATCGGTTATTGTGGTGCGTACTGTGGCGAGTGTGGCATGTACAAAGGAAGAATCTACGCAAAGGTTGCAAAGGATTTTTTGGAGATATTAAGAGCTTCTGAATATCTAGATTGGCTTCCCAAGTTCGTGAAATTAGACTTTAACTTTGAAGATTTTCTAAAAGGAGTGGAATATTTCAGCAAAGAGGATGCTGGATCCTACTGTCAAGAACCTTGCAAGAAAGGTGGAGGAGCACCATGTGAAATCCGTCCCTGTGCTCAAAAGAGAGGAATAGAAATTTGTTACAAATGTCAAGATTTCCCTTGTAAACATCTCGATTGGATTTTAGAAAAGTATCCTGAAAAGATGGAGGATTACGAGAGGTTCAAGAAACTTGGTTTGAAGGGATGGGTAAGATTTCATGCAAAGGAAGCTGAGCAAGGATATGCTCATACCACCAAGAAATATTATACCAGATCAAGAAAGAATCAGCTTGCATAAGAAAATGGTTGGTATCCTCTGACAGTTTTTATGACTTGTGGAAGAAACTTCGATTAAACATTAGATGAGCTATTATATTTCAGAAAACGTAAATAAACACGAAGAGACTTAACGAAAACGGTGAAAATCGAGTGAAAATTGCAGTTTCTGGTAAGGGGGGTGTGGGTAAAACCCTGATCGCTGGAGGTCTAGCATACTCCTTTGCGCGTAAAGGGCTGAAAACGATCGCTATTGATGCTGATCCGTCGCCAAATCTTGCTTTAACATTAGGCTTGCCGTTGGAGGAAGCACGCGACATAGTGCCAATATCGGAAAATAAGGAGTTAATTGAATCTAAAACGGGCACTGGATATCCTGGCGTCTATCGTCTCTCCTTTTCGGTGGTGGATGTTATCCATGACTTTTCAGTGAGAACTCCTTTTGGAGTCAACCTGATTGTTATGGGAACTGTGCGGTCTGTGGGTTCTGGGTGTACTTGTCCAGCGAATTCTGTTGTTCGTGCTTTGCTTCGCCATTTAGTGGTGGAACTGAACGAAGTGGTCATCATTGACATGGAGGCGGGTGTTGAGCACTTGGGTAGAGGAACTGCGCAATCCGTGGACACCATGTTGGTTGTCGCAGATGCAAATATGAAATCCCTTGAAACTGCTAAGCACATCTACGATCTGGCTGCAGGCGCAGGTATAAAGCAGGTTTTTTTGGTTGGAAATAAAGTAGGAAGCCAGATTCAAGAAGAGACTATCAAAGAGTTCGCGGGAAAAAACGGTTTGACAATTCTTGATCTTGTGCCTTTCGACCAGAATGTGGTGGAGGCGGAAATGCGTGGAGAAACTCCTTTAAAATGCAGGGAATCGGTTGCTTTGCACGTTATACAAAACCTAAGTGAAAAACTTACTAGTAAGGATAACTAACAAACTGTGACCCTATTACTAGGAAGGGAGATTGAGGAAAACATGAGAACTCTTGTCACTATGGGGCGCGGTGGAACCGGAAAAACAAGCTTCGTTGCTTTGATGACTAGATACTTCATTGAAATTGGGGACACTCCGATGCTTCTGGTGGATGTTGACCCTGACCAAAACCTTGGTGAGATGACTGGTATAGATCTGGAAGAGATTGGAAAGAAGACCATTTCAGAATTGCTTGTAGAGACTTTCATTGAAAGAGGCGGAACTACTGTTGGTGTTCCACCAACCGAGCGGATTGAAAGCAAGATCTGGGCTAAAGGCTTGTATGAAGGCAAACATTTCGATTTCATTGCTGTAGGTACAAAATGGATTGAAGGGTGCTACTGTTTGCCGGATGCCGCCTTGAAAGGAGCTTTGGAAATTCTAACTAAGAATTACAGGTATGTGCTTGTTGATTCTCCAGCAGGCCTGGAACATCTAAACCGAAGAATTGTGAGAAGGGTTGACGTCATCTTTGATGTGATTGATCCTTCCAAAAAATCCTTTGATCATGTTAAGCGTGCGCACCGTGTAGCTAAAGAAGTCAAGATAGATTTCAAGAATTTTTATGTAATTGGAGGCTTCAGATTCCCAGAACGCTTGGAGAACCAAGCCAGAGAGGCTACTCAACTGGAATATTTGGGAAAAATAGCTTACGATGAACAAGTTGAGGAACACGTTCTTTCCGGAAAGTCTTTGCTGAGTTTGCCTTCGGATACCCCAGCATACATCTCTGTAAAGAAAATAATGGAAAAAGCTGGTTATGTCAAGCAGTAAATCAACACTTCTTCATGCTACTTGAACTGTATTTAAGCTAAGCATATTCAACAATCGAATCGACAATATCTAGATATGCTTCTAGAAAAACTTAAAACAATCTCCGACTAATCTTACATCTTCAAAATCTTGGTAGTGATGTGATTGACTAGGAAAAGAGTAAACATAAAAATTAAAGAATTGAAAACTGATGTAGGTTTTGTTAAGGATCTAGAACTTACGATTGGTCGACTTGTCGAAGAAAAATGGGCTGAACCAATGGGACCGACACCTTTTCCAGAAATAACAACTTTAAGAAATTGGGATATGAAACTTCTCAAACGTTACAAACCGTTCTATTTACCCTTCTGTGATGTGTGCTGCCTCTGCACAATGGGCAAATGCGACCTAACAGGAGACAAACGCGGAGCCTGCGGACTCGATATGGCAGCCCAGCAGTCGCGTATAGTCCTCCTCGCCTGCTGCATCGGAGCTGCGACCCATACTGCACATGCCAGACATCTAGTGGAACACCTCATAGAGAAAAACGGTGAAAACAGCCCCATTGACGTAGGAGGCTTAAACGTCGATGTAGAAGCTCCAGTGACCCGGCTGGTTTGCGGCATTAAACCTGAAACGCTCGGAGATTTAGAGGAAGCTCTTGACTGGTGTGAGGGTGAGGTGACACATCTTCTCTCCGCCACCCATACCGGACAAGAGGGAAGCAACTTAGACTTTGAGTCCAAAGTTCTTCATGCAGGAATGGTAGATCAAGTTGGCATGGAAATCGCAGATATGGCACAGATTTCAGCTTATGATTTTCCAAAGGCGGATCCTGAAGCTCCCCTAACTGAAATAGGCTGGGGAGTGGCAGATGTCACTAAACCTGTTATCTTGGTGATCGGTCATAACGTGCCATCCGCAGTGGGA
>DAOVMU010000148.1 GCA_030630585.1 Candidatus Bathyarchaeota archaeon
GAGTTCTTGTTTCTATTCCTGCACGCGCATATAGGATAGGATTGCTAGGCTCAATCTAACGCAGTGTGCGCTCTGATTGATGCTTTTTCTGGAAGAATCGTGGCTGCTTTCGTACTTTCATGCATGTATTAATAATACATAAGATATTCGTAAGTTTTAGTCAGTTCAACGGATGACCTTGACTAGTTGACACGAAGCCTTATTACACACTCGGTGGACTTTTTTTTGGAAACATTAAGCTGAATGTGGTAGAGAAAGGAGGTTGTCTCCATCGTCGAAGAACTTCGAGGAAAAGGCGAAGCGTTAATTTCAGAAAATTTTGGAGCGAGACCACTTGAACTGTCGCTTAGAAGAGACCGTCACGATATAATCGTGGAGATTCTGAAGACTGCTATGGAAGGAGAGAAGAAAACACATATAATGTATAAAGCAAGGTTGAGCTTTGCTCAACTGAAGCTTTATTTGGGGCTTCTAAACAGAAGTGGCATGATTGTTAACGATAATGGAGTATACAAGACAACTCCAAAAGGTTTGACTTTTATTAGTGGATTTGAGTCTATCAACTTTCTTTTCCGTCAATAAATCTACTTTGTTTCTAGGAACACCTGTGCGTTTTTTATAGTATGGAACTCAATTGTGCGTAGAAGAGCTTTATTTCGCAATTAGCAAATCTATCAAAGTTTTCTCGTCTATTTCTGCTCTAGTCCGCCAATCTAGGTAAAGCTGGCTCTTCTCGTCTTGATCTATGTAGCCCGCTCGCATATAACGGTCTATATTAGCATTAACTCTCCAACCTGGCAGTTTATCCCGTAGAAGCTGCTCCACCTCATCTCTTGAAGCCTTCCCTTTCTTTGCTATTATTGTGGAAATAGTTACAGCTAAGCCTGCTATGTCATCAATGCGCCACCCCATCATCTTTGTTTCCTTTGGCGTAAGCCCTCCGCGGAGAGTTATGTAGAATCGTGCTCCATCCAACTGCGTTCTAGTTGGTTTCTCTGATGGCTTTGTCTCTCCGAAAACAGTCTTGACCTGCAGGTCTAAATTTTCAAGATAGCTGTTCAGTAAAGCCATGATTTTTGGATAATCTACTCCTAATCTTTTCCTTAACTCCCAGCCTTTTACTCCAGGCTTTCTGTGACGTTTAAAAAAAACCAGGTGAGTAGCTTGTTTTATTTTGGTGGCATAATAGGTTTTCTTCTTCAATCTTTCACACATTCCATCCAATCTTTCCAGTTTTTAACACTTACTGGGATAGGCAGAGAAATCGCCTGCTTGTTGCCCACTATGGGAATGGGAGTTTTGTAGGATCTAATGTAAACCATTTCTTCTAACCTGTCTACCTCCAGCGTTGCGTAACCATATGTAACGAGAAAACTTGTCATGTATGCACGTCTGACTGTTTCTTCATAAGTTTTGGCGCCTATAAAATCCCAGTAATCGATTTTCTCTTCACCCATCGTTTTTTGTTTGAGTTCTTGCCAGAACATTTCAAGTTCTTTGGAGAACTCTTTTTCAGTTATGATCTGCTGTTTTAGTAGTTCTTCGCGTGTTGTGGTTCCAGTTTCTATCTGTAGTCCTGCTGTTTCTTGCCATCTTTCGTTAAGCGGAATTAAATTTTGCCAGTATTTGGTTGCCTCCATTAGGCTGTGGGGTGAAATTTGTTCGAGTTCCACTATTGGGTGCCAACTTTTGAGGAATATTGTGCCAATTTCTTCGTTTGACAGTTTTCGAAGCTTCTCTTCTATTAAGAAAGGGTCTGTGTAAAGTGATGTTGAGCGGTGTTTAATCCATTCGCTTTGATGCTTAATGGCCGAGGCTAGTTGGTTTATAGCCTCTGCGTCTAGGCAGAGTTCTTCTGGTTTTTCCCATTCTGGAAAATACTCGTGGATGATTGTAAGTATGTGGTCTACATCCACAAGAAATGGATCTAGGCCTCTCTCTTCAAATGAGCGGCATAAATCGATGATGCGTTGAAGATGCTCTTTGCCTAGCCGTTTCTTTTGCCTTTTTGTTGACAACTAGACAGCCTCTTTCACTCTAGATGCGCCTTCAACATTCTGCACTGTTATGATGTGGGTGTCTTGTTTTGCAAAGGTGATTTGGCTTGGCGTTATTATTAAATACTGCGCGTTTAAGCCCTTGACTGATTCTATGAGAAGATTAACTATTGTTTCACGGTTTTTCGGGTCCATGTGGACGTCATATTCGTCAATTGCGCGGAAAGGAGACTGCACATGTTGCTGTAAAGCTAAGAGAAAGCTCATGGTAGCCATGCTTCTTTCCCCTCCGCTCTGAGTGTATGCGTCCAAGGGGACTGGTTGGGCGCCTCTAAAGCCTACAAGCACTTCTAGCCCAGCGGCTTCTATATCATGCCCATTGGTCAAATGAATCTCACTTGTAGCTTGAGCTTGCGACAAAATTCTCTGGTATTGAAGACCTACGTGGTCAAGGAGGCTTTGTATTACTGTGTGCCATGCTTCCATTCGGGTATTAACTTCTTCCAAGGTTTTTTCTCTGTTTTCTGCTACTGTTCGTGCTTTTTCTTTTAGGTCTAGGTAGAGCTTGGAGTAGGACTCATACATGCGTTCGATGTCTTCTGAAACGTCTCCAAGGGCGACAAGATAACCATCAGTCAATCGAATTTCGTCTAGAATTTCATTAACATGTTTTGTTGACGCTATTCTGGAGCCAGTTTTTTTTGCCTTTTCTACAGCTTCTTCATATTCTCTTGTTTTGGTTTTTAATTCTCTGCGAAGCTTTTGAAGATGTTTTTCGATGTTTCGTTTCCTGTAATTTAATAGGGCAGCGTCAATTTTCAAGTCTATGATTTGGTTAGTGAGGTCTTCAATTTCTTTTGTAGCAAATTCTGTCTTCATTCGTGTTTCTAAAAGAACTTTGTTGGTTTTTTCAAGATGTTCATTGTAGATTTCCTTTTGTGCTTTTAGGTTTTCGCTTTTTTGATTGTGCTGTTGAATCCACATGTTTTCAAGATTTTTGTATATTATTTTTATCTCTGCAAGTCTTTTCATGTAGTCGTTTGGATTTTGTTGTGTGCTGATTGATGTTTCCAGCTGCTCAACCATTGCTATGCATTCGCCTATTTTTTCGCTGTTGTTTTCCAACAGTTGGCTCATTTCTTCTAGGGCTTGAGTTCTTAACGAAATGAAAGCTTCGTTTTTCACTTTTTCTGTTTCTATTGATAGGCGTTCTTGAAAGAGTTTTTGCCACTGTGATTTTGATTGTTCCAGCTTTAATTGCAGCTTGTTAAGTGTAACCTGCAATGTTTCTGTTTTGTTTTCGATTTGCTGAAGTTCCCTTTCCTCTGTTTTAAGCAGATTTTCCAGTTCGTCCATGGATGTCTCTTTTTTCAAGGCTTCTGCCCATGCGAATTCCCTTTCAAGAAATCGTCTTTTTATCTGCAGTTGTTTTTTTTGCTGGTAGCGGTCATATTGTTCGCGCCAGTA
>DAOVMU010000029.1 GCA_030630585.1 Candidatus Bathyarchaeota archaeon
AACACCGCCTGAAAGCCACACACCCACCCGGTCAATGCTGTCGATATCGCCCCATTCGCGTATAGTGCGATGGATCGCGAATCGCAGATTATCCAAGAGTCTTCCTCTGTAATCCCCGCTTGAATCATAGAGTTGAAGCTCCAAAGCATCCCAAAGAAAGCTCTTTCTTTCTGGTGGAATTATGGATTTAGGGATTGGAAGCCACTCATCCCGAATAAATATTAGAAGATTCTCCTCGTTAACACCTGAGCGAGATACCGTTCTCATTTTCCATTCGACATCTTTTATCCTTACTCTATTGGGAAGAAAACATAGAGATGGGCGATGTATTAAGTTATTCATATGTCTTGAATCATAATGAGATATGTCTTAAGTAAGCTTTATGAAGCATGCTGAGAATATATAGTATAGGAAAGGCAAGGCTAAGAGATTACTGCAACTAATTTCTATCAACGTGTTTTTGCCTTTTTTGAGAGGTGATATAAAATGTTGTGGATGAGAAATGTTACTGGAGAGGATATTAGGTCAACCTATGAGTGGTTGTCGAAAGACCCACCCTTTCCACCAGTAACATGAGAGAATATTAACGAAGCACGTTGTTCGGGAGAAACTTACTTAAACTCCCATCCAAACAACGCCAAGTCAAAATCGGTGACTAATCCCACAAGCTTATTTTTGGCATCTACAACTGGAATTCGCCTTAGATGCTTATTCTTCATGATTTTTACAACATCAAACACAGTATGGTCAGGATTACAAGTGACCAAGCTTTTAGACATAATCTTTTCGACTTTAGATTCTCTTATCTTTGTCAGTGGATAGACAACTTTCATCACAATATCCCTAAAAGTAACCAAGCCATGCAAAACTCCTTCTGCATCTATTACTGGAAGACATTCAACATCATAATCTACCATCTTTTTCACGACTTCCTCTACCGTGCTGCCAATAAACACAGTAATCAAATCTTCAGTCATGACTTGGCTAATTTTCACGTTAGCTATCGTCAACTTTTTCATCATTAAACCTAGAAGCCCACAAAACGCACAAAGCTATTTAAACCTTATTTTACGATTCTGATTAGCATGCATTTTGGCTCTGCTATAACTTTTCTGCATCTCCCACATTTAGAAACTTCCCGCACTTATTTAGTTTGAAACTTCACAGTTCTCGATTAGGACATTGTAAGAGATGTTTGGAAAGGAATAATTATGCCTGAACTTTCTGATGTGGAAGCCTTCAAACAATACATGGATGCAACTCGACTGGACAAAACCACGGAAAAAGTAGAAGTGAAAAGCCCTGAGCGCGCTCAAGCTTTGCTCAATCAACGAAATAAGCCTTGCTTTATTTAATGAAACTTGTGACGGAATCGTTTTTGGTCAACTCTCATAAACAGCAGTCTAAATATTGCGGGTCGGAAAACCAAAAAGAAATTATTTAAATGTGAATTTGCATGTATATATGCACTGGAAAATCGGAATTCGAAGGAATATATTCGGGATGTAGCGCGTACTAATTTATGTCGAAATCGCAAGAGACTTCGCTTGTTGACTGATCCAGGAAACTTTTCCAAGCCGTAATATTTCGCCTAAATCTACAAGCGTTCTCTTTGGCAAATCTGGGTGCAAGAAATAGTAAAGCCCATAGTTCGTTCTTGGACTGCTTATATTTTGGAGGGTTGAGAAATAACTGGACAATAGATGCGAATAGCCATCTGAAGATGAAAAGAGGTATAAATGAATGTCCAGTTTTGGCGTGAGAGTAGACAAATCTAAAAATATCTCGTAGAACATTGGTTTGTGTGTGGTTTTGGGAGATTTCTCTTTGGTGGCCGACTATGAAGTGTTTGTCGCGAATGGCAATTTCGTTTTCGCCGAGAAAACTTTTTAGATCCAGCGCGTATGCGTGGTCTTCACCTCTTGCAACATAAGGATCGAAGGGAATAATGTGGAAGACTTCTTTGCTCAGGATAAGTGCGCCTCCTAACATGTGGGGGGGCATTATTTTGAATCGTTCTGTTTCAACCATAAATGATTTCCTTAGGAAGGCGTCCATTCCACGAAGAGTTCTGACTAGTTGCCTTGAGATTTGATGTTGGGAAAGTTTTTTCTGTTCGAATACTACGAGATCCTTATAAAGCCCGGTAATTGCCACAATAGTTTTTTGGTCTATTTTCGTTCCCATCAATCGAAGCTGACTTTCAAGTTTTTCTGGGTAGAGGATTATACAGTCATCATCCAAGAAGAAAATTATCTCTGGATTGAAAAATCTCACAGCATAATAAATGGCAAGATTTCTGGCGGGAGAATAAGGTGCAAACCGTAGACCGCTGCTTGTCAGCCCCGATTTCAGTTTATTCACTCCAAGCAATTGTTCTACGTTACCACAAAACGGAGGGGATAGCCCTGTACAATTTTTTATGAACTTCCGTTCTTTGGGAGTCAAATTCATTTTTTCTAGAGTTTTTTCAACGCTTCTTCCTGCTTGAAGGGAGCTAAGTTGCTTAAATGGTACTGACTGCGACTGAAGGAAACTTCTAGTATGGATAAAATTACCAGCGTTGCTGTCGTCTATTATAACTAGCGAGAGGGAATCCAATCTTGCCTTAAGGATAGAATTTATTAGACGTTCTATCATTCGACGACGGTCTCTAGTTATGATTATAAATGTGATTTTCATGGGTTAACCATTCTTAATGTAGTGACGTTATCCATATAGTAATAACTCCATTCGGATACAGGTGTCAGACAAGATTTATGAAAGCCATTCGTTGTAAAATTTATAAAAGTTTCTGCATGTATGGTTTTGTGTAGGATAGGTTGCGAATTTTGCGAGTAGCTTATGTTCGTTCCTCTTTGCATACCGGTTCTGGATTAGTTAAGCACATAATGGAAATTGCCGGGAGAATAAAGCGTGCTGGAAACGAAGTGGCTATTATTTCTCGCGAAACCGAAATCAGATCGAAAGATGTACCAATCTATGAATTGATGTTTACAGGGGATAACATACCCTTTTTAAGAAATTTCATCTTTCCTTTTAGGAGTCTGAGGATTTTAGAGAAGTTTGACTTAATACATACTCAGTATCATCCAAGCATTTTTGTAGGCGACACTGTAACCAAGTTTCTGAAAAAACCCCACGTATTTACTTATCATGGGTTCGCTCCAATAAGAACTTGGCGTAGCTCTAAGCAAAAACTGAAGATGATAGATCATAGACTTGGGACTTTTTTAGCTCTTCATTCAGGTGTGCATAAGATAATCACTGTGAGCCATTTCTTGAAAGAGGGGTTGATAAAAAGGTACTTTATCCAAGAAGATAAGATCCAAGTTATCTACAATGGAGTGGATGCAGAAAGATTTAATCCCAACGTAAACGGGAACAGTACAAGAAAGCTTTACAAATTGGAAAACTGTCCAGTTGTTCTATATCTCGGCAGGTTAGCTCCGTATAAAGGCGTACAGTTCTTGATTGAGGCGATTCCAGAGGTTCTAAGAGAATTGCCTGAGACTAAATTTTTGATAGGCGGAGCCATGCGCTACGATATACTAAACCTAAATAAACTAGTGAAGAGTTTAAAGGTAGAGAACTCGATTGTTTTCACCGGTTACGTTCCTGATGGAGACGTCCCCAAGCTTTACGCTTGCTGTGATGTGTTTTGTTATCCTAGTCTCTGGGAAGGGTTTGGACTGACACCCGCAGAAGCACAATCCTGCGGAAAACCTGTAGTAGCCTTCAATACCTGTGCCATACCAGAGGTTGTTAAAAATAAGCACACGGGATTGCTGGTGGAACCAAGAAACGCTGAAGCAGTCGCTAAAGCACTAGTTTCTCTATTACAGAATAAAGAACTTCGCTTCCGTATGGGATTAGAGGCGAGGGAAAGAGTGTTGCAGCTTTTTTCCTGGGATAAGGCCGCGAAACAGACATTACAAATTTATCGTGAGGTCCTTTCATGAGGTGGTTAGCTGTTTTAGATATGGACGGAACTATTTTGGAGCGCCGTACAGTTGATGTGTTATGTGAAAAGTTGGGTCTCACTGAGAGGCTGAGAGAAATTGATAGAAAATCTGAATCTATGGAAGCTTGTGAGGTTAGTGCAAGAATTGCGAAGTTGTTTTCCGGCGTTGAAGCTTCGAAAATGGAACAAGTTTTTGACACCATAGCCCTTGTGGGAGGCGCAAGGGAGTTTGTTGATCTTCTTAAGTCAAGGGAGTTTGTGACCGCCATAGTGACCGATTCTTACGTTTTTTTGGCGTCGAGGCTTGCTCGGAAACTAGATATAGATGCAGTGAGAGGTAACAAGTTAGAGTTGGTTAATGGAGTTGTAACGGGTAAGGTTACCATGCTGCTTGGATGGGAAGAAGAAAATCGGGAAAATTGTCGGAGAAAAGCTGTTTGTAAACTGCATGTGATGAATGATCTGGTTAGGGAATATTCAATCCAAGACAATAAAACCCTTGCTGTAGGCGACTCTCAGAACGATTTCTGCATAATTCAGAAAGCCCGAGTGGGAGTTGCTTTTAGACCTAAAAATGAGTCGATAATAAAAGTGGCGGACGTAGTTGTTCGCACAGATTTTTACGACTTAATAAATCGATTGAAAACTTTTTTAGACGGGCTTAACAATTAGTAAATGGTATAAAATGTTTTCGAAAGAAAGCAAAGTGTTAGATTTGGGTGATTACCAAAGATTCGACTTTGGAGATTGTATTAAAGAGAAATTTAACACTTCTGTGTTGGATGAAGGCGGATTATCTTCTCCTTTATCTATTTCTCTCGTTATTCCCACAAAATTTGAGGCCAAAGGCATTCTAGAAATTGAAGAAGATACGCTGCATCGCATCCTAGCGCAATGTAGCGAGTTGGTTGACGCTGGATACTTAGATGAAATAATCGTTATGGGCGCCACACAAGACGAAGAAGGAGAACCCGATTTTGGTGTTCTCCAAAACATCGTGAAAATTGCTTATGAAGAACTTGGACTTTTCAAGGAGCAAGTTGACTTGCTTAACAAGTATGGAAGCCAAAATGAAAAAGCTAAACGAGGACTTATAGATTTCTTCTTGAAAGTGGTTCATCAATTTGACAAAAACTTCTCAAAGCTGCTTGCAAAATACGGCGTATTTGGTGCCACTGGATATTTCGGCATACTTCCAGGCAAAGGCTCCGGAATTTGGCTCTCAGTTCCCATCACACAAGGGGACATCATATGTTTTGTCGACGCGGACATCGTAAATTTCAAGAAAGAGTTCATCACTGGACTTTGCCACCCGATCATTTACTCTTGGAAAGCTCAAGAAGCAGCTGTAAAATTTGTTAAGGCATATTACACTAGAATAACTATCACTAAAACGGATCCTCAAACCAATATTCTCGGAGGACGCATCTGCCGTCTTCTCGCCGTTCCACTCTTGAAATCTATTGTGGACACTTTTAAGCTCTATCTTGGTCTAGAAAACATAAAATACCCTCTGGCCGGAGAATTCGCTGTTTCCCGTGACATACTAGAGCGAATAAATTTTCCTAACACTTATGCCATAGAAACTTCTTTACTATTTCAAACATACGACTTGATCGGGCCCTCATCAATAGCTCAACTAGACCTGGATACTTACCGGCATATAGGACAACGATTTGAAAACCTAGAAACAATGGCTTATCAAATAACAGATTCGGCTCTCCGAGTAGTTGATGAAAAATTAGGCAGACCATTAACAAACGAAGAAAAAGAACAACTGATTGTCTCATATCAAGAAAATATCGACCATCTCATAGGCGAATATGAAAAAACGGCTTCCCGCCTTAAGCAAACAGAAGAAAATATGGTTTATTCCAGAGAGAGCGACATAGAGAAAATCCAGTATCTGAAAAAACTTATCCATGATGTTTTAACGGGAAAGGCGAGAGAAAAAACACCCCGTTATTCTAATTCTCCTTCTTGGAGAAGAATAAATGAAAGAACCAGAAACTATTTCGTTCTCAGAGAGATGCTTAGGCGCAGAACCAATCAGAGTACATGGTCTAGGTTGAGGGAATGCGGGATTCTAAAAAGATAGAAGCGAGTAGATCTATGATGAAATCTCTAAAACATTTCTTAAGCCTTGATCATCTCTAATTTTACGCATGTAACCTAACCATTTTTTCTGAAACTCAAAGTAGCCAAAGCAATGTTCTTTAGCGAATCGCAGTGCAGATGAAATCTGATATATATTACGAGTAAACTCTCTGAAGCTTTTCAGATTCCCCTGTAGAACCGAATTCAAACAGTTTAGACAACTCGATGCCGCAAATTTACAGGTGGTCCCTAAACCTAAAAAATAACCTGGATACGGCTTAAGCGCATCAGTTGAGACACCCCTAACGTTTTTCTGAGAAAGCAGTTTTTGTCTCATGTAAAGAAATCTATACAAGTCTTGTCTCATCTCAGACCATAGACTCATCGTTTCCCCTGGAAGGTGTATCACCATAAGCTTAGTATCTAGCATAAATTTGAAGCCAAACATCTCAGCGTTCACAAGCAAATCCATGTCTTCTCCACGAGTTATGTACGGATCAAAAGGCATTTTTTCAAACATTTTCCAATGAAGCACCATGTTCCCACCGAATGCAAAAGTGGTCTCTCTCAACCGCTGTTGACTCTCTATTATCTTAAAGGCCTCATTCATCTTTCTCTTCTTAGGCCAACCTGTTTTCCACCATGCTTTTGGATTAACATCCAAGTAATAACCGCCACCTTTGTTTAGGTAGTAACCAGCGATTCCTCCAAGCAATTTTCCGCCTACATTCCCTCCAATAAATTCTTGAGCTTTATGAAAGTATCTTTGGTCATTAACAATAACATCATCGTCTAAGAAAATAATTATGTCCGACTTCAAAATCTGGGCAACTGTTAGGCCAATGTTACGTACGTTTGAGTAGCCGTATATACTGAGTAGCTGAGCTAAATTCTGATCTTTACGATTTATTTTCGTCAAGGTGGATGCTGAAAACTGTTTAATGTCAAAGCAGTTTTTGTAGTTGCTTAGGATTTTTTTGATTTTTTCTTTTGCCTTTTCTTCCAGTGCTTGATGGGTAACTGCAATTATTACGGTTATTGTCGTTGACTCTTTGGGTATATCTGTGCTTTTTAGACTGTTCAGCAGTCTTGGCAGAGTGCTTTGTGATTCTAGTGGCGTTGGGTGATCGTAAATGGCGTCTGGGGTCTTATTTTGGATTATGGGATTAGAGGAAGTCCAATAAGTGGGTATGACCAAGGAGATTTTCACTAAAGATGCCTCAACTATGGAATATTATCGTTAAAGTAGCGGCATTATCTTTTTGAGAACAATGGACTCCCAATCGTATTTCTCCACCACTTTGTCGAAATTATTGTCAACAGTGCTTCCCAACATCAGTCGGTATATCCTAAAAGCAATATCCTCAGGTGGATTTTTCAAGTCGAACATGTAACCTTCTATGTCTTCTCTAATCAGCTCTTGAAAAGGCGGAATTCTTGAACAAAAAACCGTCTTCCTAGCTGCGCCAGCTTCTATTACCGGAAGCCCAAAACCTTCCTCCTTACTTGGAATAAAAACAAGATCAGCCAGGTTATAAACATCTGCGACGCTCCATTTGACTATTTTGTTATTGAAAAACTGCCTCTTAAAGCTGATTAAATCATGGCAAAATATAACAGAGTCCTGTAATCTCCGCATTTTTACGATTTTTCTAAGCTTAGCCTCATAAGCAACCGATTCGGGATCAGCACCAGGAGGTCCAGTGATCAGAAGCTTTATTTTCTTTCTCTCTCCAGAGATGTGAACCAACTCGTGAACCACATTAAGTGCCAGTTCAATATTCTTTCGAGGCAACACTCTTACAGGTGTGACTACAATGAAATCATCAAACGAAAGACCAAGTCGCCTCATCAACTGTTTAGTGATTTCATCTATCTTCAAATATTCCTCCACACTAACACCATTAGGAATTACTTTCATTCTGGAAATCATATAGGGTTCCTTTAGCGAAGCAAACTGTTTTGCCCTGAAAGACGTGGGTGTGACAAAAGTTATCCTTTTGTTTTTATGATGAAGTAGCGTCAAAGGAAACTTACCAATAGAATCTTGCCATTCCTCCCTCACAAAAATCGTGTCGTGTAACCAAAAAATAAAACGCGTCTTCATATCATCCGCAAGTTCATTAATGGCAGCAGTTGCAGCAAAGTTGAATGGCATAGAAGGAATATTATGAATGATGCAGGATTTAAGATCGGAAAAAAGTTTCCTCAACTCTTGCTTTATGTCATCTCTTAGTTTTTCAAATTCTTCGTTTTTCTTGTGTTTTTCAAGTATTTCCTTCTGCACTTTTTGAACTCGCGGGTTCTCCGGTGAAAGTAGTGGAACCTCAAATTCCTCCAGGTTTTTATAATTTAATCCTCCTCCACTTCCAAAGATTAGGCGGATATCGTAACCATGTTTAATTAGAATCCTTGAATGGTAATCGATCACGACTTCTACGCCTGCGACTTTCCTCGGCGGTGCGGTATAATGTACAATTCCTATTCTAGACGTTCAACCAGCCTCCTTATTTCAGCTCTCTGGATTTACACTAACTAGATGGAAATGCTACTAATAAAATATTTAACAGACAACGTGTAAAACCTTGCTACAATTGTTCCTGTACGGGGCCTTGCTATGAAAAAAGATAGTAATTCTGCCTTATCATCTCATGCTTGGAAATATCTGAGAAACATCAAAACAGCTGATGTCTTAGTTGGAATCCCATCTTACAACAATGCTCATACGATTAACTATGTCATATATCAAGCCGCCAAAGGTCTCGAAACTAATTTTCCAAATCTGAAATCAGTAATTTTTGTTTCTGACGGTAATTCAACCGATGGAACCCTAGCAACAGTGGAGGCAATGCGCCTCCCTTTTCAAGTCGATGTCATTCCCGTCACTTATGTTGGCATCTCCGGAAAAGGTTCGGCTGTAAAAGCCATCTTCGAAGCTGCAAGATCTCTTGAAGTCAAGGCAGTTGCCCTCGTTGATTCGGATTTGCGCAGTATTACTCCAGAGTGGATTAGACTGCTGATTTCGCCTACGTTGACGGGAACTGGACTTGTAACACCTTTCTACGTTAGACACAAGTATGACGGCACAATCACCAACTTTCTTTGTTACCCCGTTACTTCGAGTCTTTATGGCAAAGAAATTAGACAGCCGATAGGCGGAGATTTTGGGCTGTCAATAGAACTTGTCAAAGAACTTCTGGAATCTCCACTATGGCAAACACCCTACGTACCACGTTTTGGCATAGACATATTCGAGACGCATACTGCATTAGCGAAAAGATTCAGAGTAAAACAAGCGTTCTTGGGATCTAAGATTCATGAAGCAAAGGACCCGTCCAAGCATTTAGCGTCTATGTTTAGACAAGTGGCAGGATCCATGTTTACTTGTATTGACCATTACGAAAAGGTTTGGAAAGAAATCCGCAGCTATCGTAAGGTGGAAATTGTCGGCGAGGAAAGATGCGTGAGAAAACCTGAAGCAATCCACATAGACCTACAAAGTACTATAAGGACCTACAAAAGTGGTTTTGCTGATCATAAACAGACTCACCAGAGGATCTTAAGCGATGACGTGTTTAAAGAGGCTGAGAGACTGAAAAAAACTGATGATATAGAACTTTTTTTTTCACCAGAAACTTGGACAAAGATAGTCTATTCATTTGTTGCTAGCTTTAGAAACGTAGAACATTCTAAAAGAGAAGATCTGCTGGATGCCTTGCGAATACTCTGGATCGGGAAGGTTGCAACGTTCATCAGGGAAACGCTAGAAATGGATACTTTGAAAGCGGAAAAAAGGATCGAAGAAGAAGTAAGAGTTTTTGAAAGATTGAAACCTTATCTGTTAGATATTTTCTGACAAGGGACCTTTGTCACTCAACTCCTTTCTTGATGCTGGACCTTATGATTTGGCGAGTTATTCTAAGAAAATTGATAGTAAAATGGAGAACATTCAGAATCAGGACGAGTATCAAAATCAGCACTGCGCCCGCTAATCACACCTGCGTATTTGCCTTCACTGTCTAGAACCACTAAGACTGGCGGCATCTTTTCTTTGAAAAGTGAGATGCAACCGGAAAGCGTGTCATCTTCATGGACGCCTATAAAACCCTTTGAAAAAGCGTTCTGTATAGCCCGTGAAACCATAACCAACTCCTTCTCTACATTCTAGCCTCCGAAGCACAATTTAAGTGAATCGCGTGATTTCTCTGGTTTATTTCAACTGTTTGGCTGATGTGCTTTGTCTCCGTAATCATTATATTTTTATTAACTCGCCCTTAGGCTTTTCTTCTCTCTTCTGTTGCAGGGTGATGACTAGGACGCCGTTCTTGTATGAAGCCTTTGTCTCTTGGGGATTGACCTTGGTTGGTAGTTCAACTTGTTTGTGGTATTTGTGTTGAGATTTATCTACGGAAATCGTTAAACTATTTTCTGTCGTGTGGAGTTTGATGTCTTCCTTCTGAACACCTGGCAATTCAGAAATAACCTTAATTTCACTATCGGTGGTGATCGTATAGCGCGCGCGCTCTTTGGGACGCTGGTTTTTCTGCCAGCCGCACATAGAATAGATCCCACACGGGCCCCGCTCATCTGCAGTTTAATCGTTCTCATAGGATTTTCGTTCTTTCTTTTCGGGGCAGTTGGAGGTCTTAGGCGCTTACTGGATGCAGCATCAAGCTTTCTCGCGTGTCAGTATGGAAAAGGTCGGCAAAAACCGATGTTTTCATTGCAACAATCGAAAGTTGGAATCAACTGCATACTATACGTCGTTGTGACTATTATTGCATATGCGTTGTACTGGCCGTTACTCCAAGTGTTACACCCCTCGCTAGCTGGTTTAGTATTCATATTAGTATTCCTGTGGATCTTGTGGATCATCTTCAGAACCATAAATGCATTAATCGCACGCGGCGAACAATAATCACCTAGCTGTCAAACCCTTGCCTTAGGATAAGCTTAAAAGGTATGGCTTCACGGTTTCATGTTTTTCGCAACGATTTCTCCTATTTTTTGCCAAACACCGTTTCCGAAAGTTTGTTTACG
>DAOVMU010000130.1 GCA_030630585.1 Candidatus Bathyarchaeota archaeon
CAACTTTTTCCCAGTTAACGTTTCCGCAGCCTATTCCTAGGTGTTGGCCGCTTTTCCCATAATTCTCATGTGCATGCATGTGTGCAATCTTATCTGCAAAAGTTGTTAGGAAGCTTTCTATTTGTTTGTTGATGTTTGCGTGTCCAATGTCCAAAACTAAACCTATATTTTCATTGACTTCATTATGGAATCTTTTGAAGTCTTCCACGTTTTTCATGGTGTATGGGAAAGGTTCTGGCACGTTTTCTATTGCAGCTTCCATGCAATGGTCTCTTGCAAACTTGAACAGTAAGCGTGAAGTTTTTAGGTTTCTAGTCCATTCTTTGCCTGGGTAGAACATGCTTATGCCCGTTTTTGATCCTGGATGGAAAACCCATATTTGACAGTTTAAGGCACTGGCGTGAATGACGGATTTCTTGAGTCTTTTTAGCATGGTGTTTAAGAGTGGTTTTGAAGGTGAAGCTATGTTTATGTCTGCAAAGGGTGCGTGTATTGTGTATTTTAAGCTGTAAGAAGCAGCTAACTCGTTTAGAATGTGGATTCTTCTCTTGTTTAACGTATGTAAGCCTTCATCAACAATTTCTATGTAGCTTGTTCCTCCTTTGAGGATGTGCTTAATCATTTTCTTGAAGGGTTCACTTAGGCAGAAAAGTGTGGACAAACCAACCTCGGCTTAACCATAGGCTAACCTCAGTTATACTCTACAAGAACCCAAACCTTTTAATTTTCTTGTTTATGAGCCAACTTGTTGAACAATAAAGGTTTCTCTTTGTCGAACAAAGCACTGTCAAGTCCATCTGCGAAACTCTAGATGGAGCTTTAAAGGTGGAGGCTAAGATTTGACTTGGAAGATTCAGCTTTGCTGTATAGATAAAGCGTGTGTGAGGGATATCCCAGTTTCGGGTTTTCACAGAAATTCTTAACCTTGACAGGTTTCCACCCTACGATCTCATAATCATGTGAGACCACACGAGTTCCCTTCTTAGTTTCCGCCTCAAGTTTCGGTTTAACCTTTTCGTTGGCGCTGGTAGTCAAATAAAGAAAAATCACATCTGCTGAAGATAAGTCCACTTTGAACATGTCGCTATTCACTATTGTCACTCTGTTTTGAAGATTGTGCTCATAGACGGAGCCTAACGCTTTTTTCACCAAGTCTTCCCGTAATTCGACTCCAACAGCCCTTGCCCCAAAATCTTTTGCAGCCATTATAACTGTTGTACCGTCTCCTGAACCTAAATCAAAGAAAACTTCTCCAGGCTTCAATTCAGACAAAACAAGCATTTGACGAACCACTAGAGGTGGGCTTGGAACATAGGGCGCTATGAACAGTTCATAAGCCTCCATTCAAGCGTGATTATCATTCCGGTTTAACCACTGGGTTGTTCCTTCAAAGGTTCTCCAATGGTTCTAAGCAACGTAGGTTGACTTTTTAGGTCTCGGCTTTTTAGCTTCCCCGCATTTCATACAGCTTTGAGCACATAAGTCCAAGTACTTCTTCTCATCTGTTAACACTACCTCTGCAGCCTTACGACAGAACTCACTTGGTTCTTCACATCCGTTTTCTCTGCAAAGACCTGAAATGTAAAGGCAAGTGTCACGCACATCTTTGGGTTCCAACACAGCTCTATTTGTGCGAACCACAAGGCACAGTTCTCTGGCTAGAACGCACGTTCTTACATGCTTGATTCTGTGAAGAATTTCTTCTCTTAGTTTTTTTCGACTCATTTCCAAATTTGTTTCTCTCCATGACTTAACGGGACGTTACCAAGACTACGGTGACTATTAATTTAAATTTTTGTTGCAAGTTTCAGCGTTACCAGAATCTTCTACTTAATGCCTTGCGTTCGGCTTCAAGGATCAATTCGTAGAAGCTGTCGCTGAGTTTGGGTTCTTTTCCAAGAACTTCCATAACATCTGACGACTTGACCTTTCTGGCACATAATGCCACCACAGCGGTTTTTCCGTGTTTTGCTATTACCTGTGCGGTCTGTAATGCTCTTCTCTGCATTTCATTTTCTTTTTTTGTTAGCTTTTCGCCTTTTTTTTCAATGATTTGGAGAACTTCTTCTTCTTCAACTTTGAGAAGCCCTATTGCTGTGGAGCCGCACCTTGGACATTTAGGCTCGTCCGGCAGGTCTTTGGCATATATCGTTTCTGTATAGCTCCAACAATTTGTGCAAATGAGAACACATGTTTCACTAAGTAATCGTACTTTGGCGGATTTTATAAGTACTGCTCTCATTCTTTCGGGAGGGATCAAATCAGTTTTCATGCTTAACCTTTCAATGCCTACGCGGGTAATGGGGGTTGTGTTTCCATCAGTTTCAACTTTTTGTATTCTAATTTCACCTTCTCGAATTCTTCCGAAAACATCAATGAGCTGTTTCAGTTTCAAGTCTTTTGCGAAAACTTCTTTTAAAGCTTCTTCATAGATCGGTGTGCCCTCAAAGCTTTTCACCAGTCTTTGTAGGTTTATGTTGCTGAAGTCAGCCCATTTCTTTAGGGCTCCAAAGCGTCGTGCTACATGAATCATTCTCCTCTTGAAAAGCCCTGTTTTCACGGTTGCCTTTGTTATGCCATCTCTTATTTCTGGATCTGACATTGCTTTCATTTCATCAAATAATGTGATAATTTGGTTTGCCTTTGCCGCTTCCATTGTTTGTACGAAAATGCGGTATGGATCATGTTGAACCACGATACTGTATCCGATTTTTTCAGACAGCAACTGGCCTATTAGCTGTGCTAAGGCCCTGTTCGTAAGGGATCCGAAGTGAGCGTGAACTATGACGTATTTTTCCCATTCTTCAACGATTATTCGTTTGTCAGTAGGAACTGGGAATCCGGCGTTCATATGCTCAACTGTTTCAGTTATGGCACGCAAAATGTTTTCTTGGTCAGATGGGTACTGTTCACTTAACTTCGTAGCTATCTCTTCTGGTGGAAGCCCGTTCTTCATTTGTGTTTCAACAAAGCCTCTGATAGAGCCTACCTCCTGCGCAACTTCGAAGGGGACGGGAATTTGCTCACCTATCCAGCTTGGTATTGCTCCAGTGGGGTCGTCGATTGGTTTAACATGGACTTTTTCTCCTGAAACATGTAGAATTTGCCAAGGGCTTCCTCTGATAATGAATTTCATTCCAGGTTTGCCATATTCAGCCATGAAGGATTCATCCAAGATTCCTATCGCTGAGTCGCTTGACTCATCAACAACAAGATATTGCTTTTCATCAGGAATCATGGATAGGTTTCCAAAATAGTATTCGAACAGGGCTTTTGTTCTTCGCGGCTTCAAAGCTACTTTATCTTCGAAAGAAACCCATGTTAGACGTGGAAAACGTTGATGCATATACCTAAGGATCTTTTCAACATCTTCTACCGTTAAATCCTTGTATGGGTAGGCGTTTCTAAACATCTCCAAGATTTCATCAAATTGCCATCTTCGCTTCCTTAGCAACAAACCGGCAATCTGATGCGTCAAGACATCATAAGGCTTAGGAGGGATTTCGACGGGCTCCAAGTCTTCGTTCAAGGCTTTTTTAGCTGTGGCTAAGGCTTCCAGAGAGTCATCGGAATCCATTGTAACGATTATCCCTTCGGCTATGCGTCCGATCCTGTGACCGCTTCTACCTACACGCTGTATCAGCCTCGTAACTTGTCTTGGGCTCATGTACTGTATTACCATGTCTATCCGACCTACATCTATACCGAGTTCAAGGCTGCTTGTGCAAACGAGTCCCTTCAATTCGCCGTTTTTTAATCCTCTTTCAGCAGCGATTCTTGACGATTTTGCAAGGGATCCATGGTGTATGGAAACTGGGAAATCCATGTCCCAGACCTTAAACCTGCTGGCTAAAACTTCCGATATTGCCCTTGTGTTTGTGAATAGGAGCACTGATCTACGTTTGCTTATGTAGTCGCGGATTATCCTCAACCTTGCTGCTACTTCTGGATGCGTGTAAAGCTTTGCTGAGAGCTTGTAATCTTCGTTTCCGGGTTTTGGAAAAACTATTTTTAACGTCATCCTTCTTGCAACTGGAACTTGGATAATTTCAACACTTCTGCCGTTTCCAACAAGAAACTGAGCCACCTTTTCAGGAGTGCCTATAGTTGCTGACAAACCTATCATTTGGAAGTCTTTGCCGACTATCCGTCTAAGCCTTTCCAAAGCTAGGGATAGCTTGCTTCCTCGTTTGCTGTCAGCCA
>DAOVMU010000041.1 GCA_030630585.1 Candidatus Bathyarchaeota archaeon
TATCTGTTCTCCTTTCTCACTATTAGATTCCTATCTAAACTGATTCTTGTCTCAAACTGCTGTACAAAATCTTTTATCGGCTTCATTAAACACACACACGCTTCTTAAGCTTACACACGAAGAAACCTTGGGTCTGTCCAGGCCAGATTCTTCTGCAATGTCTTATCGAACTGTCCAGTTGTTTTCCGTTGACTTTTACCAAAGCTTCTTCTCCGTGGCAGCTGATTTTTTCAACTTGAAGACCTAAGTTTCTTATCGCCCAGTCAATGTTTAGTTCGTTCTCTTCCGGCTCTAATGAGCATGTCGCGTAGACCATTTCGCCGTCATCCTTCAGGACATTGGCTGCTTCTTTCAGTATTCTCTTTTGGAGTTCAGCGTTTTTCTCCACATCCTTTATTGTTCTTTTTTGGAACCAGTCCTTGTCCGTTACGAAATTGCCTGAGCATGGAACGTCCAAGAGTATTCTGTCAAACCTAATTTTCAGCTGTGAAACCCGTCTTGCATCCATATGATACACTATTGTATTTTTCACGTGGCACCGTTCCAGATGGTTACATAATGCAATTAATCTTCGGTGTTTAACATCTAAAGCGATTATTGCACCTGTGTTCTCCATTAAATCGGCCAATTGAACGGTTTTTCCTCCTGGAGCTGAACAAGCATCCATCACAGTCTTGCCTTTTAATTCTGTAAATAATGTTGCGGGGATTTGGGCGGCTGCCTCTTGAATTGAGTACAAGCCTAAGAGGTATTCTGATGTTGCCCCCAAAGAGAACTCTGATTTACGAATCCAGTAACCGTTTTCGAGGAAGGGAATCTTTTCAAGCCTTATCCCTAATGAACGCAGTCTTTCGGGTACATCTGTTTTCTTGGCGTTTATGGAGTTTATTCTGATGGCTTGTTTCAGCTTGACATCTTTGTATTTCCAGCCCATTTTCTCGTAACGACTTAAGAAAAAATTTCTGGCAGCCATTAACGATAGATATAGCGATTGTTCATAAAAAGTTGGTGTTTCAGCGTGCGCTCAGCCAGTAGTTTACACAGAGACAAGCACGCCAAGAGCGTGAGAGTAAAGAAAACAGGGAACTGTACGGCGAGTGAGTAGGTTCAGCGACCGCCAAGGAATTGCCATGGTACTAATTGATGCCAAGTCATAATGTGTACCCTTATTTTGTAGACGTTCATTCTTTAAGATCATGAAATGTCTTCCTCGGCTACCAGTATTGCAGTCATAAACTGTATTGTGATCACACTTCATGGAAACCTTGGACTTACTCTTTCCCTCCCCATTTCCCTATGAAAACTATGGCAAGCACACATACTATTGTGACTATGATAGCAACTATCACGAAATACATCCAACCGAACCACGTGCCACCAGTCGTTGTCAGCGATATTCCCATTGTGGCAAAGGCTCCAAGCACAACGTTCGTCCATATCATACCGATGACTATGCCAAAGGCTGTGCCTAATGAAGTAGCGATGGTTTTTCGGAATTCCCCCATAGTGACCTTCTTTTCACTCATCCTCTTCTCACCTCCTAATAACCTTCTGGCAAATTTCTATAGCAAAGTCAGTTCTACACTTATTAATTTGCTTTAGTAATCTTGCAGTGAAGCTCGTGCAAACTCAAATACTGAATGGAACAAACTGAATTCTATTAGTCTTAGACTGGGCTTTCCTACTCTGCCCTTGCTACTTCTCTTTCCTCTTTTTCTCTTCTCCCTTGACGCCTTTGATTAATCCTTTGCCGATACTTTTAGTTATTCCCCAACCCTTCTTGATGCCTTTGCCGACCACTTCACCGGTTTTCTCAGCAGCTTCTTCAGCTTTTCCCTTTTCTTCTTTCTTTCCCACACTATCACCTCAAACCTCATACGAAATATGTATAAAAGAAACTGAATAAAACTTAATCGGTTCTTGTCTCAAGAAAAATAGAGTGTAAGCCATTTCTACGAACCTTAAGCCTTGACTTCTGTAGAGTCTAGGAAAAAGAATACCTGCAAGATTTCCACGTACTAGAATTTGTAGTAAGGTCCTGAACCTGTATTTTCGATTTCGGTCTGATTATCTCTTGTTTGTTTCCAAAGAGGCTGTCAACAAGAGCACTCCTTGAATCACCAGAAACAGTCCGACTATCCATACGAGAATACTTGGAAACAGCATGACCAGTATGCCGAATATTATGCACAGTACAGCTAACACAGGTTTTGAAATCGTTATTCCCAGTTTCTTCAATCCGCTATCTATGTACTCAGTCATAGCTTTTTCTCCTAATCTGTAGCAATTTGAATGTTAGCCTTCTTAACAATTATGAAGTATAAATCAATAATTGATGCCGTTGCATGCCCGGTCATTTCGGAACTAGAAGAATATTCTATAATTCAAGTCTATATACGCTGAAATACTTGTTTTGGTCATATGCAGAGCAAATGGGAGATAATGGAAATGGTTAAAATTAAGAAATATGTTGGCTGGAAGGTTTTGGCGCTTCTTGGAATGTTGGCTGCGTTTTCATTTGCCTACGTCTTTGCAACTCATATGCCAACGGCTTTTCACGGCATTGGCGTGTTGAAGAGTGCTGATCCCTTTGCTGCTATCGGCGATACGGTTACATATCAGATAAAAGTCTATAACCCTTCCAACTATGATTTGTACAACATCAATGTAACTGACCCCATGCTTGAACTCAACGATACAATTCCATTTATGGCAGCATCAAACACAACTGGTGTAACTTACACTTTTCACAGAGAAGTCTTAGAAACCGATCCTGATTCCCTAGTCAACACGGTTTATGTTGAAGCCATAGATTCTGAAGGAGTGCACTCATCAGCCTCCACGCAAGCCATCACAGTTCTAGTTGAACGACTCATTGTTATTAGCAAAACTGGACTTGAGTACGCCTGTAGAGGTGAGACCATAGACTACACAATAATGGTGAATAATACGGGTAACGTAGACCTGTTTGACGTAGTTGTAGAAGATGAAATGTTGGGTTTCACCTGGAAAGGAGACTTAAGCGAAGGAGAATCTAACGTTTTTAACCTTACGTATAAGGTTCCATGCGATGCTGAAGAAGCTTTTACAAACACCGCCACCGTCTGGGCGCAACTAAACGATACAACAATCTATAACGAAGCCTCATGGACCACAGAAATTCTTCACCCTTTCGTTCCACATAGTATGGGATATTGGAAGAATCATCCAGAAAACTGGCCTGTAGATGAAATAGACATAGGAAACGTAACTTACACAAAAGAAGAGGCTCTCACTATACTGAAGGAAGCAAACGCTAAAGACGCCACAAAAATGCTTGCAGCACAGCTCATCGCAGCAAAATTGAACAGGATATCCGGGGCTTCTCCATGGTTCTCACATAACTGTAACTGCGCCAATTCGCTGAGCATCGATGATATCATTGAGGAAGCTGATACTTTCCTAACCAACCATAGCATTGGCTCTGACCCGCGAGGTGAAGATAGAGAAGTTGCCTTGCAGCTGAAGAACACACTAGATGCGTACAACAATAGCGAATGCGACTAACCGGATTATCCTTACAAACAACGGCCTTGATACCTATGGGTCAGTAGGTCTCTTTAGCAACGGCACATAATAGAATACCTCGTAATCTTTCCGATGCTTCTAATCTTTTCCCGCTCTAGATAAACTACAGTATCTTTGCAAGTCTCTCTCACCCCTGACTGTGCATGCCTTCAGAAACTTGCATACTGTGTCAAGCGCATTGGTGATTTTCAGAACTTGCATAGAGAACTGCATTTATGCAAGATGGTGCGGCCGCCGGGATTTGAACCCGGGTTCTCAGCGTGGCAGGCTGACGTCCTAACCAAACTAGACTACGGCCGCTCTAGTCTTCAGTAAAGCTTCCGTTTTTTAAAAGATTTTGGTCGCGTTTGTTTATATCAGTGGAGGTAATATTCTCTTAACATGAGAGGAATTCCATGTGGCATCTATACTTGAGATTGAATAGGACAAAATTGATTCTCTATTGTGATCTCTTCTTGCTGAAAACTTGGAATCCAGTTAGATGAATCTGACTTTCACATTTAATACACTTCAAGATAATTTTTTCCAAGTAGTTTCCTCTCACTACTGGTTCCAAAATTGTATAAACGTCTTCATTTTCGTCATCTGGAGATATGCTGATTCCACATTTTGGGCACTTAACATCTCCTCTTCCCTTGATCTTAGTCAAGTCAATAGTATAGAATTTGATTCGTTGCAATTTTAGTTCTTCCATTCTTCGATTACCAAGTAATGACAAAGAGATACTTAAGACTTGGCAAGATGTTTCATATGAAACGCCGCATCCTTACAGCAAAACTTTCGCATTCGATAATCTTGCTTTCAACTGACTTCTTAGACGCATTAAATCGTTTCTTCAGTTCTCAGATTTCTTTTCCCTGTTTACTCTTTCCAGTTTTTGTATAATTTCTATTGCTTCGTCTATCACCCTTATTCTACTTGAGATTTTCCCGAGATATTTCTGGAAGTTGAGCGTTCTCAGCACCGCTATGCCCTTTTCTGTAATGGCATACATCGTTTTCTTATTTGATCCTCGTTCTTCCACAAGACTGTTCTCTATTAAGAAGTCTAAATGTTGCCTAAGAATTGTGCAGTGCATACTGATTTCATATGCTATGCTGTCAAAGGTCAACGGATTATTCACAAGAGCTTCCAAAATGAACTCATATGACTCCAGTTTTGACCTTCGCATTATATGCACCTTCTTCTAGGTTTTGCTTACCGTGGATAAATCGCTTGTGAATTCTGAATCTTTAGTATCAAGTTTCGATGAATACTGCAAAAGCACCGATATGAAATCTTCAGGACTTTTGTGAAGTAAAGCAGAAAAAGGCTAAGGCGTTTGTTACCAGTTGTCTTACTGGACTATAATCGCATGGACTGCCTTTTAGATTCTTGTTTCCTTTTCCGAAGGCTTCTCATAGCTAGTGGTGAAGCATTTTATTCTTTCAGAGAGTTTCTCAATGCTGTGATGAGCTTTCATGTCCTCTCTCCAGTCCTTCGGAAGTTTCTCCTTAAACCTTCCAGCCGCACGTTTATCCATCATCACTATTATCCCCTTATCCTCAGGACTACGCAACAACCTTCCAGCAGACTGAGCCAAAGCATTCAAACAAGGAATTCCATTTGCATATTCCATGGCTTTGTCCCCAAATCTCTCTCTGAAATATTTGACTAGAACCATTTGCAGTTCAGTTCGCTTAGGATAAGGTAAACCAACGGTTACCACAGCTGAAAGCAACGACCTACCATTCAGAGACATGTCAACACCCTCACTTATTTTGCCCCTAGCAACTCCGAAAATAACACACCGCTCATGAGACTTTAAAAACCGAAGCAAATCAACAATCTTAGTGCGCTTTTTCTCAACAACGAAAGGCAAATCAAAACTTGCAGCTTTTACAACTTCATGCATTATCGCATAAGACGGAAAGTAAACAGCCACTCTGCCATCAATCTGCCAAATAATCTTTTCCAGATGATCTGCAATTCTCTTCCATTGAGCTTCGCTACGTTCCTCAAACCTTGTTGTGACAGACATGTCAACAACAATAAGCCTGTTTTCACGTGGAAATGGACTTGGAAGCTCAATGTTTTCACAACGGTTACGCGCGATCCCTAAAACGTCAACGTAATAATCAGTATGCCAAAGCGTCCCAGACATAAGTACGGCAGAACGAAGCTCATTAATAACGCTTGCAGCCAAAGCAGGGTCAAGACATCGGATTCCAAGTCTTACACGCCGACTCTTATCTCTATCAACTTCGACCTTTGCGTACCGAGCGTAGCTTGAGCCTACCATGTTAATCCAGTCTGCAAGGAAAGCCGCACATCTAGACAAATAAGAAATTGGATTCCCACCCGCCTCAGCCCTCTTATAACGAATAGCTTCCCCCAATTCTTCCAATTCAGAAATGATTTCCAGCAGCTTCTCATCATTGACTCTCAACCTTTTCAACAATGGCTTGATTATTCCACGCTTTCCTATAACATGCTCCACGTTAAGCCCGAATTCTCCATACACTTCCCCACCAAGCTTAACAGTAACGTCATCTAAAGCATCCAAAAATCCAAAATCATCAACCCCGAAAGCTTCAACTTCTCTTTTGGCTCTTCCAACAGATGCTGATGAAAGCTCATCCGAAAGAATGTGGGCAGCATAATGTGGCAAACTGTGAGCTTCATCAAAGATGCAGTTTACATCCTCCACTTTTATTCCAGCCCTTCCGAAAATCGATTTTCTGATGGAATCAACAAGAAGGTAATTATAGTTGCCAACGATGATGTCGGCGTACTTGGCTAGAACCTTAGTAACTTCGTATGGGCATAGACCAGCATCAACGCTTATTTTATACACTTCATCTGGAAGCAACGGGCCAATTTTCTTGATCTTATCAACAATGTTGTAAGCACGCCAGCTTAGCTTACGTCCTTTGCAAGTTTTCTCATAATACTTGCACGTGTTCCCGAAGGTTCCATCCTTCAGATTTGTGCAGTAATGAAGAAAGCTGCTGTAGCTTATGCTGTTAAGCCTAGCATTCTCCCGCACATAGGGACACATAGCCCTCTTACTCTTGAAAATAGACACAACAAAATTAATGCTTGAATATTCCTTAATTCTCTTAAGCTCCCTACAATAGATTTCAAGCTGATTTCGAGTTCTAGTCAAGGCAAGAAGCCGCCCGATAGAATCATCCAGTTCTTTAGCCATAAAAAACGCTGTCAAAACAGAAATGGATTTGCCAGTGCCACATGGAGAGGAAAGCAAGCCGATCTTCCTACTTTTAATCACATCAAAGACAAAATTTATTGCATCCCGTTGGAAAGGACGAAAACTAGAATAAGGAAAGAATCTTTCAAGCCCTGATTCCGCTTTTCTCTGAGCTTTCCTCGACAACTGCTTTGCAGCAACATGCTTTTTCCTTAAAAAGCTCCCGCAATCCATGCAAAAAAGACTCTTCCTATAATCTTCAATAGAGTGAACAGCACCGCAACGGGGACAAACATACTTTATTCTTTGAGACAACTATTCCAAACCTAGGTAGCAAATGGACAAGGGCAGTCATAACCTTTTCCAAAAATTTACACGAAACTCATTAATTCAGGTCTGCTAATTGTCAGGGCAGCACGCGCTTTATTAACAATGTGGAGAAGGAGGGCACGTACGCTTCTTGGCAAAAGGTTGAATCATTTGTTATGAGGAGTCAACAGTATCGTTTGAAGGAAAGGATTAAGAGTTCAGCTGTGCATTCTGATTTCTCCAAAACAAATGATTACGAGGAAGCTTAGCATTTGGGATTCTTTGACCCTGCAACTGCAATTATCGCTTCGTTCTGTTTTCTAGGACTGATGATATACAAGCGTGTGAATCTTGGAGTAACCTTAAACTTGACGGCATTGCTTCTAGCTTTGCTTTCACTCGACTTGCAAGAAATTCCAACAATAATCCATAGAACATCCGTTGATTTGAGTATGATGTCAGTTGTGCTTGCAACCTTCGGAATAATGTTGATGAGTCAGCTCTACAAAGAAACAAGAGTCATTAACGATTTAAGTGAAAGTCTAAGCAGAATAATCAAAAATTCGAAACTTTTGGTCAGCATACTTCCAGCAATTATAGGACTTCTCCCAGTTGCAGGCGGAGCATTAATGTCAGCGCCGCTTGTGGAAGCTGAAACAGATAAACTTGGATTGAAAGCCGAAAAGAAAACCTATGTAAACGTCTGGTTTAGACACACAATATTTCCAGTTTACCCCATAAGCCAAGTTCTCATTCTTACAGCTACGCTTACAGGGTTAACGGTAACCTCCATCATTATACGCCAAATTCCAGTGGTCATCGCGATGGTTATAGTCGGCTACCTCATTGGTTTATGGAAAACAACTTCTACAGCAGGAAAAGAGGAGAACTCAGGAACAGACCCGGGTTCAGCGCTGAAAAGCTTCACAATTACGTTTTCACCTATATTGGCTACAATAGTAGCAGTTGTCGGTTTAGGTGTTGATGTTTCCATAGCAGCATTCATAGGAGTGGCAGTTCTTCTTGTAATCGCCAGACCAAGCTTTAAAGTCTTCAAAAAACCCTTCATGAACTGGGCAACATACGGAATTACACTCGTGGCTTACGGTGCATTTCTCCTGAGAAACGTAGTTGAAGCAACAGAAATCTCTGAAGTCTTTGGCACATTCGTGGCCGGCGGAAGCATCAACAATCTCGCATTATTGATAGCTATTCCAGCAGTTCTAGCCTTTTTCGTTGGCTCCCCATTAGGGGCGGTAGCCATAAGCTTCTCAATATTAGAAGGGATACTGAATTTCACTCCTAAAAGTGCAGCCTTACTCTACATAAGCAGTTACCTCGGATATGTAATTGCACCAACTCACCTCTGCCTAATCTTAACCGCTGAATACTTCAAATGTTCATTAGGCAGACTCTACAAATACTTTATACCTTCTATGGCGTTTTCCCTTACAACAGCGATACTGCTGTACCTTCTAATCTGAGACATGAAAATGAAATTGCGTTCGGGGTTTCCCCTCCTCTCTTAGCATCTTGAATGCAGGTGGCAAATGTCAATATCGATTTTTCAATGTCCTTCTTTGACCACGTTAAGTAGGTTCTTGACGATTTCATCCAGTTGAGAATTAAAAATGAAACAAGAAGTTTCGCTGAAACTCTTTCACGGGGTTCTCTGTTCTACAGAGCGCTGACCCTGCAACCGGATATTCTGATTCTGAATATTGCAGAATTAATAATAGCGACATGTACACAATACGCAACCGGGGGGTTGATTTGCAGGGAAAGGTAGATTTGTTGGAAGGAGAAGAAGTAAATTTTGAGAATGAGACAGAAGAGTGAAGTGTTAGAAAGAGAAAAAGCAAGTCTGTTGAAGAAGAAAAGCTTTCTCACAAAAACATTGAGTTTCAAATACCCCCACTGTAACCGTTCTTGCATTATCCGTCGGAAAGGAGACAGCTATTGGGTAGAGTAGCACGCACGCGCTTGGGGCATATTTAGTCTTTGCTTATTGATTTCTTGGCTTGTTCTTTTAACTCTCTGATCTTGTCTACTGTTGGCATAACTTTTTGAAAAAGGTCCGTTCGTGCTTGAATTCCTTCTTTGATGAAGAAAGCTGCAGCCTCAGACCTGCTCTTAAAAATTTCAACCTCAACAAGCGCATCGATCCTTTTCAAGTCATCATCATTCAATCTCGTCATCACAACATTACTTCTACGTTCTAATCTCTTACTCAGCCTCATCAGAACTTTCTCTCTGATCTTTTTATGCGCATCCTCGAATTTCTTTGTAGCTTCTGCGCCCTCTTCTTCGGGACAACACATGATAATACATTCCTCATCTTCATTTTCGTTCATGAAACTCACCTCTGAATTCTCTGAAATGTGTATTATGTAAGTTGTAATTACCATACTTAAGCCTTTCCCTGTACGCGTGCAACACAAAACCGTTCAGGATAGAAAGTGAAATGCCGTAGGTTCATTCTAGGTGCCAAGGGCCGGGTTTGAACACGCCACAAATGGAGATATCACCCGCAACTCTCTCTTTTTCAGTTCCTAAACAAATCAACAAACTACAAGAAAAAGGTGATAGACAATTCATTCGATGACGCTTAAGCTTCCGCGCCTTCCTATTCTTAACTGGCGTTCACCCCTAAACCTAGTTACTTTGCCATTTTTGATGTTAATTAAGTCTCCCTCAGAAATGATGTTGATCTGCTGGTTCCATAAACTAATTCTAATTGACCCTGTTTCGTCGGCGATAAGGGCATTCGATACATAAACCATATTGCCAGATCTAGTGTACACCATTTTCGATTTTGGGATCTCAAGCACTTTCGCCTTCAGGTTGATCCGTTTCATTCCAGCTTTCAAGTTCTTAATCCTAGGATTTGCTCCCTCATAGCTCTTAACTAAA
>DAOVMU010000107.1 GCA_030630585.1 Candidatus Bathyarchaeota archaeon
TTCGTGTTGAGCAAAGCAGCAAGGGCAGCTAATGCAGAGGCGTCTATCAGGTTTCCATCATGGTTAAGCACGTAAACATCCACAAAGACCACGAACGTTTTTTTACCTGGATCAATGCACAACTTTGCCAAATCAATTGCTTTTGACTCTCTTATTCCCCTGTCAACAACTCTAGCTATCTCTATGGATTTTTTATTGGGCGGTCCAGGATCAAAGGTTGGTGATGCTAACGGTGTGAGTTCAGTGTTCACCGTCAAAACACCTGCATTAGGCGTGTCTGAGTATGGTTTTCCAATTTCAATTTTTATTCCAGCGAGGACTTCTGTCTTTCCAAGCAGAACCTTAGCTGAGCCTTCAGCCCGCTCAATTATCCCTTGTTCAATTTTTATTTCACGATAATCAGATAGGCCTCTACCATCCAACCTCTTTCCTTTTGCGATGAGGTCTGCAATTTGCTTTTGTTTCAAGCGCACAATTATGGATGACATTATTCTGTAATCTCCTTAACACTTGCGTATTTGGCTTTTAGCGCTTCCTTCTGTAACGTGTAGATTTTTCCACATCCTTTAAGGGCTAGATTTAAAGCCTTTTCGATCTCTTCTAAGGTTAGGATTCCATCCATTTGCAGCAGTGTTATGGCGTTGAGATTCGGCATAAAAGCCACAGGGACATCAGCTTCTCCTATTTTGTCTTCAGTATCCATTAAATCTAACACTACGGTGTCGTCGATTTTTCCAGCTGCACAAGCAGCCACTAAATCCCGCATTGGGATACCTGCATCTGCCAAGGCTAACGATGCCGCTGTAATGCTTGCACATCGTGTGCCTCCATCAGCTTGTAAAACCTCAACGAAAACATCTATGCCTGTACGCGGATAATATTCAAGGAAAATCGAAGGCTCAAGAGATTCTGTAATAACTTTTGAAAGCTCTATGTCCCTTCTTGATGGTGCAGGTGACTTGCGTTCCTGAACAGAGAAAGGCGCCATATGATAGCGGCATCTCAGAACAGTTCGATCTGGAAGTGCCAAATGTTTAGGATGCAACTCCCTTGGACCATATACCCCAGCTAATATTTTGTTTTTTCCATGTTGAATATAAGCTGAACCGTCGGCATTTGATAAGATGCCTACTTCCATTTGTATTGATCTTAGTTCTCCTGGTTTTCTTCCATCTAATCTTAAACCTTTTTTATCAATTAACTTTTCAGGTTTTTGACTCATTCTTTGACTCCTCCTTTTGTTTTGCTTTTTCTTTCTTAATCATCTGGGCTATGAAGTCTGTCAAACCAGATGTGTGGGATTCTTCATTGATCTTATTTAGAGCCATTATTGCCAGTTGTTCTTCTTCCAAGCTTTTTCCTGTGATTAATATGATTCCATTTTGTCCAAGGATTATGTGGCAACCTGTTTCCTGTTTTATCATGGACACCATTGAGCCTTTTCTACCTATGATTCGGGGGATCTTTGTCGGGGTCACTTTTACAAGTTGTCCGCGGGTTATTTTTCCCAGTCCAGGTTCGCTAACTGTTAGTCGTGGGTCGTGTGTTCTGTCATAGGCTATTATCTTCCCTATTACTAAGTCTCCTGCATCAAGAACTTTGGATAAGCTGTTTTCCTGTGGTCTGAATTGTCTGCTTAAGACTTCTGAAGCCCTTAGAATAGCCAAATATGGCGAGTTTATGTCTACCGTCCAGCCGTTGAAACCAACTTCTATAATGGTTCCTATGACGGTGTCCCCTAATCTTGGGATGTAAAAAGCTTTCAGAGCAACAACGTTTACCTTTTTGTCTTTGTATTCCACAAGCCCTAGCCTTGAAGCATATATTTTGTTGCCTTCCTTGTATGTGTCTTCGCCAGTAACATATGCTCCTTCCGCAAGTAAATCTCCAGGTGCTACAATCTCTCTTCTTTCAAAAAAAGTTGGCACAATCTACACATCCATAATCGTAATGAGCTTTTTAGGAGAGCATCTTTGCTTCTGCTCTTCCTTTAGTTATGTCTCCAATTTTTTCTAGAAATGGACCGTATAAGCCTGCTGGCATTTCTAAGACTCCGAACCATGAGCCGTCTCCGCGCCATTCTTCACGTTTTATCGCTCCAAATCCTTTAATTGTTCCGTAGGCTTTAGCTGCGTATTCTGCTGGTATGCGAACTCCAACGGACACCTGCTCTATTTTCAATGGTAGAATACTTCGCAGCAGCTTGATTATTCCCTTTGCCTGTTCTTCTACTGGTTTAAATGGGTCTATTGAATAGTGGATTTGTCCCATAGCTTGTTCCACGCGTAATGGTGGATGTGGAAGATTTGTTCTTGGGTCGACACAATGTCTTGATATGAAGGCTATTATCTGCTTTCTTTTGCCCTCGGTCATCTTTCTACGCTGTTCAGTTGTAAGTTGTATGGTTCCCTTTGTCAGGATTGTCTCGGCCACCTTCAGGGGTTCTGTTGTTCCGAAGGCTTTGCGAAGGGCTTCTTCAGAGACTTTTGTACCCTTGTTGGCATCTGAGAATATTGTTTCGGTAACTAAAGCTTCTGTAATTGATGATATTTTTTTCATGCGGTATTGCAATGCTTTTTCGGGTTTTACTAGAACTTCGAAGTGCCCATTATCCTTTGTGAAACGTGCAATTGTGTATTTTTCATCCATCCCTGTTTCACTTGCCTGAGCCTAACTCCTTTACGTATTCTGCTATTTTGTTGTCTCCTAGCATTTCCATTTTCTTTGTTGCTGAAGGAATAACCGCTATTTTTATTCGAGGCGGTAGCTGTCGAGTTTCCAGGGCTTTCACCAGACATTTCACCGTCAGCTTTATCGTGTCTTCAAGCCTCATTTCCTCACGGTATTCTTCTTTTAATATTTTCATTACAGTTTCTCTTCCCGCACCTTCTGCTCTAGCTTTATAGCCTCTGTATGTTCCACTTGGATGCGTGCCAAATATGTGGGTTCCAGTTTTGTCTACTCCACTGAAAATCATTGAAATTCCAAAGGGTCTTACACCAGCATGTTGTGTGTAAAGCTGTTTTATGTCGCATATTCTTTTCGTTACTACTTCCACGTCTATTGGTTCATCATATGTTAACTTGTTACTTTGGGCGGATACCCGTGCATGGTCTATTAAAACTCTTGCATCTGAGCTTAAGCCCACTATGGCTGCTCCTATGTGATCATCAATTTTGAAAATTTTCCAAGAAGATTCAGCCTCCTCAAGGGGGTCAACAGTCTCCTCTGCCCCTAAAACCGCTCCTTCATGACATTGCATACCTAAAATTGTTGCTCCACGGTTAACTAATTCCATTGCGTATTCAACTTGAAATAGCCGACCGTCTGGTGAGAAAACGGTTATAGCACGGTCATACGCTCCTGGTGCCGCAAATACAGACATTAAATATATACCTCACTGTATCCCAAACTTGCTTGCAGACTTTCATACAAACAACTAAACTAAAAAACCTTTTCCTATGATTTCTCGCTTTTAGTTCAAGTCCTCATTTGCGCTTTCTGAAGATATTCCTTCTGTTGTTGTAGTCTCCTGTTACGTATTCAAAGCCTACTTTTATTAGTTTTGTACTTCTTCTGAATCGTGTCTAACCTTGTTGCTCAGCTCTTCAAGTATCAGAATTTCTCTCGGTTAGGGCGGCCTCACGAATGGGTTATACCTCTTCGGGTGGAGATATGCAGAGACAGAGACCCCCTTCGTAGTTTTCAACATGTGTCGCCTAAGCAGGATGCAAATATGTCGCCTTCCATGATTAGTGCGCGCTCTAAGGGAACGTGCCAAAAGCATCCTACGAACAAACCGACAAAAAATACTGATCTATCTGTGAACTCAAAAATTATTAGCGTTTAGAATATACTATTTCTAAAGACATAACATCAAAGTGTAATTCATGGGCTTGAGGAAGGGAAGCGTTGGAGACATGGTAACGAAAAAGAAGAGTTGGGTTGAGAAACTAGCCGATAATAAGGGTTTGCCTAAAGTAGAAAAAATTACTGACAAAATGAGCAAGAGGTGGGGTGCAGGCACAGTGGTTATCCCGGCGCCAATGGAGGTCAATAACCTGATGAAAAGCGTGCCTAAGGGGAAACTTGCTGCCATTAATGAAATTCGCGTGGCTCTTGCCAAAAAACATGGAGCAACTGTTTGCTGCCCTTTGACCACGGGCATTTTCGCTTGGATTGCAGCCAACGCCGCTGAAGAACAAAGACAGGAGGGAAAAAGAGATATTACTCCATACTGGCGTACCTTGAAAAGTGGCGGAGTGATAAACCCAAAATATCCTGGTGGAGTTGAAAGACAGAGAGAGCTATTAGAACAAGAGGGACATAAAGTAATTCAGAAAGGCAAAAAGCGTGTCGTCGCAGATTACGAAAAATCACTGGTAGAGTTTTGAATTCTTAGGTTTGTTTCCCTTGATTGTTCTCTCTAAACTCTCGCTGAAAATCTTTTCAATGGGAAACTGAGATGCATATTTGAAGGGTTGAAATTGGAGTTTAGAAGCGATCTTATTCGTAAGTGTGGAATTTATTGCTGTGCATGTATACTTTATGTTCTAAAGAGGTGCAAGGGATGCTCTAATGAAGAGATTAGATGTCCATACCTTAAATGCGTGGAGGATAAAGGGATAAATTCTTGTGGTGAGTGCCAAGGATTCTCGTGCGAGAAACATTATGGTCCAATGGCAGTGTATGCAAAGAGGGTTCTCGACTGGAAAAAACAAGAAATAATTAAAGCCTAACTGATTCGTTGCGAAAGAAGTCTCCACTATAAAAGGCGCAAAATCTTTCCTATACCCTTGTGCTTTTAACTGGGTTACACTTGGATGTCCGCATTCAAATTTATAATGCCTATTTGTAACTGTTGTAATATGGTGAATCAGTAGATGGGTTATTTGGCTGTGTGGAAAGTTTTAGAAGAAATGGTTACGGATTTCCGAAAGAGAAGGGTTACAGTTCCAACAGGTATAATAAGCGATTTAAGACATTCAAAAACTCTGATCAATGTTTTGAGATCTGATCCAAGTCGTTTAGAAACCAGTCAAAGGATTGAGGAATACCTGCGTAGTGTGGAGTCTTACCTTGTTTCTGAGGGACAGAAGAAGTTTGGAAAAGGTTACGTTGAGGACTGGATTAAACGATTGGATGAAGCTAGCAGCAAGATCATTGAAGAAGAGGAAAAGGAGACAAGGTTTATTCCTGGGCTTCCACGGACACAGAAGTGGATTCGCATTGAACCTTCAGATGAGTTACCCATTGAAGGATTAAAGTCGTTAGCTGATGAATTGAATCTTTCATATAAGGTGCAAGATGACGGCTTCCTGCTTGTTTACGGTAAAAACGGGGACATAAAAGATTTTGTGAAGAAGATGACTATAAGATATGGATTCAAAACTAGAAAATAGTGTGAAAAGCTCTAATGTGATTCTAGTATTGTCTCAAATCAAAAATTGAGCAAGGACGGTTAAGTGTGGACGATAAACTCGTTATAGGTTTGGCTGGAATGCCTGGAGCAGGAAAATCCGTAGTTGTTAGAGTTGCAAGAGAAAGGGGTTATGACATCTTCGTCATGGGTGACGTAGTTAGAGAGGAATCACGGAGAAGAGGCTTGAAACCTAACCCCGAAAATATTGGAAAAATAATGCTTGAATTGCGATGTGAGGAAGGACCAGCTGTTATTTCTAAAAGATCCATTCCAAAAATAAAACATGCAACTCGAGACAAA
>DAOVMU010000033.1 GCA_030630585.1 Candidatus Bathyarchaeota archaeon
CAATGTCAGAATACCTAAATCTTTCGTTGAATTCTATCGCGTCAAAAATGTAGATGTGTTCTGTAACGAAAATGTTACCTGAATGGATGTCTCCGTGGCAATCTCTAATTCGACCCTCCACCACCCTCTTCCCCAAAAAAGACACGTTTCTCTTCATGAAACCGTCGATTCTTTCACGGATTAATTCGATATCTTTCATGGAGATCGTTTCACCGACAAACTCCCGCGTCTGCTCAAAATTCTCCTTCCAATTTGTACCTATTATCGACAAGGAGCCGAACTTGCTTACCCTTCTATTTGTTTCCGCCTTTGAATGGAAATCTGATATGATCTTCGCGATTCTGTCAACGAGTCTGCTATCAACCTTATTTTTTTCAAGAAGCTTGCTCATCATTCTTTCCTGAGGCATCCTCTTCATCTTCACAGCATACTCAACCGTTTCTCCTTCGCCTTCTATCTTAATAATGTCTGATCTATTGATGGGCACAACGCTAAGATACATGTCTCCACACAACCGTCTATTGAGCTCCAACTCTTTTTTGCAAAACAAACGCCTCTTCGCAAGAGTTGTAAAGTCTAAGAATCCAAGGTCAACAGCCTTCTTCACCTTATAAACAAAGTTTCTGGTTAAAAAAACAATGGAGATGTGGGTCTGAATCAGTTCAATTCGACCTGGATCTTCATCATAAGCTTCAGACTTCATCAGAGCTTCCACGACTTGCCTCTGAACTGCCAGAATATCTCCAAGTTTGCCACTCTCATTCCCAGTTAGGCGTGTCCTTTCAGACCAGTTGTTAGGATTAAAGAGAGACATTTATTGAATCTACTTCCTTCAGGGTTTTTAGCAATCCCTTCTGTTGTGAACAAACTTCAATGAACCATATAGAAATATCCCTTCCCTTTTTAAGAACGATAGCGAGGGCATTGCTATTCAGTCACTACTTCTGAATATTTGTCTGCAGCACGAATTAGAAAGTATCGGAGGTGGGGAGAAGTCGAGAATCACGTGCCGTTTCCGGGTGAAACGACTAGTAGTTGCATTGGCTTGACAGGAATTACAGTTTTTTTTGCGACGGCGCAAAAATCTTCCACAAACGTAAATAAGGTCACCCCCCTAAAAATGGTCAAGGACAGGAAAAACACCATAGAAAGTGGCCGAGGTGAGGTAGCCTGGTAGCCTACGGGCCTGTGGAGCCCGGCGCCCGGGTTCAAATCCCGGCCTCGGCCCTCAAAACCGTCTTTTCAGAAAAAAGCTTCACCCAGAAAAACTGAGCCTTCAAGGGTTCAAGGTTCTAAGTAACTTATTATGCTTAAAATAGCTTAATCCATGTGTATAAGAAGCTAGCAAGTTTTTAGTTAATCTCTTGGTATTCTATTTTTGAAGAAGTTAAAGGTTAAGTCAACAATGAATGAATGCTAAAGGTTAAATCTGTTTGTTAACATAAAGATTAACAGAAGTATGTGTAGGAGAATGGTGGCACAATAATTCTCTCTTATGTCTCCTTTCTCCCTTCATAGGAGTTACTACCATTCTCCTCATGAACTTCTGTAGAGCAGCTCGCCTAAATATAGCTTGTGGATTAATCTTCTATTGAATAAATCATGGCAAAATACCCTGGTTTCATATTGAGGCTTCAGATCACTGTCAATCAATTGAGACCGGACAGGCGTATGTACGATTACCTGTTCGCACGCGTGGAGAACCTTTGAAAGGTGATCTGGATGGGCTGCGATCATTGCACATTAAAGATTTTAGAGCGCGGTATATTCTGTAAACGAGAGCAAAACATACCTTGCTGTTATTGGACATCGATCACACGCATACGAGGATTTGAAGCGCTATTTGCAGACAACGTGATTATTGCCCAGGGCCCCTTTTATGCCAGAAACCTTGGTGAGTTGTCGTTAATAATGTAGCAGTATCCTGAGAGAGTAATATTTTTTAGTGAGCGTCATGTGGTTATGCCATAAACTGGAGGTCAAAATGTGGCTAGAAGAAGCAAGAAAGAGAAGGCTGCAGGTCGGGAAAAGCATAGACAGTTGAAAAGGGCCAAGAAGATGCAGAAGAAACAGAAAAAAGGAGTCGAACTTCCCGCAAGGCACAGGAAAGGTGGACGATAGTCTTCTTAGTGTGAGCAGTATTGAAAGGAACTCAGTCTGGCAAGATCTAGCTTGAGCCTTGCGAATTCAGAATGCGCTCGTTTTGGATGCGTGAAACATGTTCACGTTGCCTTGATATTAAACTTAAGATTAGGTCGATTTCTTTGTGAAGGTCGAGGCCCATTGTTCTAAAGAGAACTCTGGTAAGCCTTGTTAAATGCGCTGGAAATCGAAGGTTTTGAACTTTGTCCTACATTCGCCAGTTGAGAAAACAATGGAAAATTCGTTTTTTCAAGAGATAATTCATGTTTTATCTGTCGGCAGGATTGCTGATTTGCGAGTTCCATCCTTTTAGCTCAAAAAGCTTACGGGTAATAGATATGCGTTTGCCTTCACAGATGAACATTTGGATATTGGAAAAGAACTGCAGCTCGGAAAAGACTGCAGGCTCTGTTTAGTTCTTTAGTTTGTCCGCCTCTTTGCAAATGTTTGAAATTGCTAAAACTAGGTGAGGAAGGGTGAATATGCTGAAAACCTTTGTGTATTTCGGATTTCCAGCCTTCTTAACAAGCTTAACGTCTCCTCCAGCCCCTAAATATCCTGCAATAAAGGTTTTTGTGATAAGCTCTGCAGGACGTGTTCCAATGAGCGGTGGAATGTAGTGTCCCATGTAATATAGAAATTCTGCAATGTCCCAAACTTTGTCACCGTTTCTCGATGCTTGCTCTAAATCTAGCAGGCAGATTTCACCACTTTTTTTTCTAACCATGATATTCTCAGGTTTTGTGTCCCCTAAAGCTATACTTGAAGCATGCACTCTTGCGAACGTTTCGCCTACTTTACTTATAACGTTCAAGGAATCTTCTACGCCGTCCTCGGTTTTCGATTTCAAGACTCCTTTTATTAATTCATCGAGTTTTTCTCCTTCAACGTATTCCATGAAAACTAAGCGTTCTTTATGACTTACATAAAGAATTTCAGGAACATCAAAATCCAAGCTGTATAACTGCTGATTTATGGCGCACTCCCTTTCAAGCCTCGAGCGTCCCAAAACAGCGAAAACTCTGGTTCCAAGAGCCCATAAGTTGAGGGGGAACCATTTAAAACTTGACCAGTCCTTAAATCTTTTGACGACGACTTTTCTTTCATCGTTGTTTACAAACGCACTGACTAAGTAGACATCGTTCAAAACACCACCGATCTTCTCAATCTTGATCTTGGCTTTCTCACCTTTTGAAAGCACCTTTCTTGCGAAAGCCTCGATGTTCATTTCCTCTGACAAGGGAACGAGTCCGTGAGCTGTGGGGATGTGTAAACACTTAAGGGGATCCTCAAGTTGATGGATAAGTCTTGAGTTTCCTCCAATTTCTCGCTGAAACTTGAAGAGCATTTCTTTATTTTGTGAAAGAAACCCTAGAGTTTTTGAAAAAGTGCCAAGCAAAGAATTAAATAAAGTCTTTTGGGCAGTCTTGAAAATGTTCACGAAACGGACTTTCTTGCTTTCAACGCTCTCCACAAATTTTTTAGAGATTTTTGCGTATCCGTTTGAAAACGTAACTGTATTTTTTTCTTCCAGTTCCTTTAGTGCCTCCAAATATCCATGCATAACAGATTCTATGTTCCTTTTCTTAACGTCTTTCTGCATAAAGTTCGATACGCTGTAGATCATTGGTGGGAAAAGCCGGGCTCTACTCATCATAGTTTCATACATGAAATACTTTGGTTCTATGTGCAAGTTGTAGGATAGTTCCGGAAAATTCAAAACAACGTTTTCGAGGAGTTCAAGGATTAAACGCTTTTTCAATTTAACTTCTTGAAGATGCAAGTAATCCTCGTTCGTTAAGACAAGGTATGGAAGAATTATTCTTTGAGCCAAAGCCTCGCCTAAAAATCCTCTATCGACATCCCTTTCAAAAACCCATTCATCAACGGCAAAAACAATAATATTCCTACCATCCAAAGCTTTCACGTAACTCATCAACCTAGGTTGAAAATTGCGAATTACAAGGAATACTTCTAGAACTGATTTTGCACCAGTCAGTCCTAAAGCATAATCACCAACTACGCATGTTGCCGTGATCTGACAGGAACCAGCAATATCCTTACAAATACTAATGATTCCCTTTTCTGTCTTCTCATTTAAGGGCTTCAATTGCCTTGACAAGCTTCCACCTGAAACAGTAGCAATCACAGATAAAATCTGCGACTCTCCAAGATATAGTTAATGCTTTTCAAGAATCTTCCCATAAATTCTCAAAAATCTCAAAGCTTTTACTGCCTTTTCAGGCAAATTATACAGAGGTATACTCGAATTTCCTAGAACCTTATACACAAGTGCGAAGTCCTCTCCGCCTGCTGGCACATCAACAACTGGTTTATTTAGATGTTTTACCGCTACTTTTTCAATAACTACGGCGTCTTCAGGTTCAAAGAAGCAAGACTTAAGCATGTTTATGACTAGGACGCCATCCACGTTTCTTTCACCAAGCACCAGTTCCAATACTTTGGTGTATCTTTCAGCTCTTGCATCAGCTATCAGATCTATAGGATTTGTTGCATCCACGCCTGGATAGAGACTTTCAATCTTCTTTTTGGTTTTTTCCGACAGAGTTGCGAGTTTTAAATTGTTTCTTGCAACAGCATCTGCAGCCAATATTGCTGGTCCACCTACATTGCTTACAATTACCACATTATCTCCATGCATGGGAGGCTGTTTTGAAAATGCTATAGCTGCGTTAATTAATTCTTCAATGTTTTCAACTCTTATTATGCCAGCTTTTTTGAAGGCTGCATCAAAGATTATGTCCGACCCAGCAATTGAAGCTGTATGTGATCTCGCTCTTTTTGCTGACTCCTGTGTTGCCCCACCTTTCAAAGCTAAGATAGGCTTTTTCTTCACAATTTTCCTTGCTTCTTCTATGAATTCCCTTCCTTTTTTTATTCCTTCCAAGTATAGACATATGACCTTCGTTTTTCTATCGTTTCCAAAATAGTGCAATAAGTCAACATCATCAACGTCTATTTTGTCTCCCACAAAAGCGAATTTGCTTACGCCAACGCTGTAAAAGCATGCCCAATCAAGCAGACAAGCGCCGACTCCACCGCTTTGAGATATAACAGCGATACTTCCTTTCTTAGGCATAACGTTTCTTTCAAAGGTTGTGTTCAATCCATTAGAAGTGTTTATGACACCCATAATCGTGTTTGGTCCTAGAATCCTGATGCTGTATTCCTCTTTGAGTTTGAGCAGTTTTTGGCGTTGTTGGTTTTTATATCCGCCGGTAATCATGACTAGTGCTTTGACGCCTGACTTTGCACATTTTTCTGCTTGTTTAACTGATTGCTCTGGAGGAAGCAATATGACAGCAAGTTCGGGAATCTCTGGCAGCTTACCCAGCCTATTGTAACCAGCTTTCTGATCAATGTCAAGGACGTAGGTTGTTCCACGAAAGAATTCTTTCATATTATAAACTACGCTTTTGAAAAGCTGAGGAGAAGCCATTCCAACCCTTTCTCGAATCTTACTCGACCCTATCAGCACAACTCTTTGCGGTTCAAAGATGGCCCTTACTCCATTCATACATTTGACCTCAAACTAGACCCGTTAGGGAAAGAAAAACATAGGTTGTCCACATTCATAAATTTAACCATGAGAAGACTGAAAAAGCCCATTTTTTGACCATTCTCATGTAAACAAACACGTCTAATGCGCTGTCATTAACTGGAATATAGTTAATACTCTAACATTTGTGTTAATTTTTCGAGGACGATATGAGAGACAAGGAAAAGAAAGCGGTTGCTTACCTTCTTCTGAACAATGCATCTCGGTTCACGTTTTTACTTCAGGCTTAGAAGAGAAAGGAAGTGCTGCGAAAACGACAGTGTTCAGGAAAGGCTAGTCTTTGCGGATTTTGCAGCGTTCACAGTTCTCTTCAGAAGTAGTTGAGCCGCTGCTTGTGTGGGCCAGCTGACTAAACCGCAGTCAGGTCCAGCAAATGTCATTGTCTCTCCATACTTTTTTTTGGCGGAAATGAATCGTTTTCTTATGGTCTCTTCGGTCTCAACTAATTGTTGAGCAGTTGGTTTCGCAATGCCCTTTTCATAGAGTTCTGCAGTTATCGAGTCTACGTCTGTTCTCGATACTCCCACCCTTATCTGCTTGTCTGCCTTGTCTAACATGTTCTTTGATGTGCTTTCGATGTTTTTAGGGGAAGCTGCGTACTCAATTGATAGTGCATCGAGATTTTTGACGTCCAGAAGGTCTGGAACTTTTGATGGAGAGTGAAGGTGAATGTGTTTTATCACACCCTTAAAATCGAAGGCTTTTTCCAAAACATCTAGAAGCATATCAATGTCAGCAATTACGTCTCGAAATCCGAAGCTTGGCTCATCGAGTGCTACCACTTCTGTCCTAATGTATTTTGAATTCAGAATCGAATTAATCGCAAATCGTCTTGCGGTTTCCGCAAACATTAAGAGAATGTCGCGATAAGGGGTTATTCCAATTTCTTTCAAGTATAATTCCATGGGTCCAGTGATGCAAACACGAAGTGAAACTCTACTCCCAGTATCTTCATAAAGCCTTTTTGCTTCTTTATTAATTACGTACACTTCAGGTATGATTGCATCTTTTTCACGAACTATGTATGTGCCTTCACCCATGGCTTTATGGATGACGTCTGTAAACTGCTTGTTCATATCATAATGCTGAGGATAATTCACAACATCCAAACCAGTGTCGCGTTTCTTTCTGAAGGAATCAATCACGACTCGATAAAAATTGTTTAACAAGAATGCGTCTTTTCTAACGTCTTTCCCGCTTATGACGACTTCTCTGGCAATAGCGTACGCTCTAATGAATGATTTCCTGTTCGTATAGCGCGGTAGTGGGAAGCTTCCTACATCGTCAATAAGCGTTTCCATACGAATAGCTTAATGGACAAGCCATTTAAAACTAGCCCATTTTGTAGAAAGCTTTTGACGAAGCTAGCATCCGGGCGCGATATCATATCTTAACTCAGAGCAAATGTATGTTGTCAGCGACTAGTCAGGACTCATCGTGATATCAGACGAAACGCTGTTTCTTCAGCCTTTGCTATTATGGTTTGCTCATCCAAAGTTTTCACCTGCCTGTTCTGCATCAAAATCTTGCCATCAACGATAACCGTATCCACATCATTTCCACGTGTAGAGTAAACAATGTTCGCACAGAAGTCGTGTAAGGGTTTCAAATGAGGCTTTGACAGATCAATTAGAATTATGTCGGCTTTTTTGCCCACGTCAAGTGAACCAATACTTTTCCCAAGCCCTAGAGCTTTAGCTCCATTTACAGTTGCCATCCTTAAAACCTCATAGACTGTCAAAACGTTGGGACTTAAATAGACAAGTTTCTGAAGCAAAGTAGCAATCTTCATTGTTTCAAACATGTCAAATGTGTTGTTGCTAGCTGGACCATCTGTGCCCAAAACAACATTAACACCTAAATCAGTCAAATCCTTCACTCTTGTCGCACCTAAACCGAGTTTCATGTTAGCCACAGGAACATAAGTCACATCAACGCCATTCCTAGATAAAATCTGCATGTCCTTTCCAGACAGATTCATACAATGAGCAGCAAGAACGTGGCCTTTAAAAAAATCTATTTTGTCCAAGAATTCAACTTCACTAGACCTGCATCTCTTCTCAATTTCACTGAACATTTCCTTTGATTCAGCTAGATGGATGTGAACACCCACGTCTAATTTTGAGGATTCATTGTTGATTCGGATGAGAAGCTCAGGGCTACAAGTGTAAGCTGCGTGGGGTCCCAGAAGAGTGGTTACTCTACCATTAGCGTATCCATTGAAACTTTTGGCAAAACTTGTACTTTCCTTTAGCATTTTCTTGCCTAGCATCGTGTTTCCAGCTTCAATTATGCCTTCCGCTAAAACACCTCTCATTCCGCATTTCTCGACAGCCTTTGCAACCATGTTCTCGTGGAAATACATGTCAGCAAAACAAGTTGTTCCACTTTTGATCATTTCTAAGCAGCCTAGAAGGGCTCCAACATAAACATCCTCTGGCTTAAGCTTAGCCTCTAAAGGCCAAATAGTATTCTTCAGCCAAGTTTCTAGAGGTTGATCCTCAGCTAATCCGCGAAAAAGGGTCATAGGCACGTGGGTGTGACAATTGATCAAGCCTGGCATGGCGAGCTTTTCTTTTGCATCTATCTCATTTTCTGCTCGTATGTTGTTCGCAGATGGGTGTTTACCAACAAAAATTATTTTATCGTCTTTTATGGCTAAAGATCCATTTTGTATGAAGCTTTTTCCGTTCATCGGCAATATGGAGCATCCGTAGATTAGAATGTCTGCTTTTTCCAAGAGCATACCCTTTCTTTAAGAGGCGGAATGTGCAATAAAAAAGTGTGCTAGTGTCGTTGGAAGAAACTATACGTTAGCGGTTGTGTGTTGGATGAAAGATTGGTGGAGTTAGAAGCTTAGATTCGTGGTTTTGCATTTTCAATTTTTTTCAAGAGTGGGTGGTAGACTGGTTTTGGGGCATTATCTTCTGCTAAGACTCCTCTAGGTATTCCTGGTGTGCCTATTTTTCTACATATGAAGTTAAGAGAATCCTCTGTGAAGTTTAATAGGTTTCTTCCTTCAGTTGTTAGTGTGTACACTTTTCTGGGGCGTTCGTTGCTCATGTCCCAGTCGCTTTTCACGTATCCTTTTTTCTCTAGGGTGTTTAGGAGTGGATAGATGGTGCTTGGTCCAAAGTATACTCCGAAGTTTTTGCGGATTCTTGTGATTACCTGATAGCCATGGGTGGGTTTTGCGTTCAAGAACTGTAGTACGATGAGGTCTAATAGTCCTTTCATCAATTTGACCTGAACTTCTTTTGAGTTGTTAATCATGTGCTTTCTTCCTTGTGTGTTTTTGTCCAACAGTTTTACTGTTAGACGTGGATACAATATGTCCTCCATCGGACATATCTCAAGACTCTATAAAGCATAAACCAAAATATAAAGGTTCACACGTACCAGAAACATAGAAAAGCATACCAAAGCATACAAAAATACTCCATTTCGTACATAATTCACATAAGCTAAAACATGAACTAATCAAAAATAAAACGTGTCTAGAGAGTGAGAAAATGACTGAAACCTTCAAGAAAGAACTTGTTCAACGCATAACCAGAAACTTGTTAGATATCCAAATATTAAGGCTCACACAAACCAAACCTATGTGGGGATACAAAATAAAAAAACAAGTAGAAGCATTATTCAACGTAAAACTAAGACACGGCACACTGTACCCGCTACTCAACAGTCTAGAACAGAAAGGCTTCTTAACAAGCGAAAAACAACAAAAAAAAGGAAGAACAAGAAAAGTATACACAATAACCAGAAAAGGGCAACAGTACGTTGAAGCGTACAACAGCATACTAAAAGAACAAATTCAAAAACACGACATAAGATAAAACGAGGAAAAGTGGTTGCTTGAATCAAAAAGAAAAATCAGATTGACAAACGAACAACAAGCCAGGCTCAAGGGCTTCTAGAAAAATTCAGTATGGATGTGATTTTGCTTGCAGGAGATGTGCTTTTATCCACAGACTTCGCATAGTTAAATCTTGTACTGAGACACGTCATGATTCAATACGGAGATGATACTAGTGTGTAAAAACAATCTTTCATCGAGTGAAGGCGAAGAATCAGTTGAAGAGCTTTTGCAGTTTTTTGAACTGCGAGGTAAACATCCTTTAGAAATGGCTAGACAAGCGGTTTTGAATGAAACATCTACAATTGAATCCGTGAAGGTGAAAGAAGCGCTGCGATATTTCATGATGGATTATTGGCAGGATTTGGCTAGGCCGACGCTTCTTTCGGTTTGTTGTGAGTCCGTGGGGGGCGTTCCCGTATCGACTGTTCCTTTTGCTGTTTCCCTCAGTGTTCTAAGTGGCGGGATAGATATTCACGATGATATAATAGATGAGTCGAAGAGAAAGCATGGACGAGACACAGTTTATGGAAAGTACGGAATGGAAATTACTCTTTTGACAGCAGACGCTCTCTTTTTTAAAGGGTTCGCTTTGTTGCATGAAGCTTGCGCTAAGATAACTGCGCCAAAGGCACAGAAAATAATGGAGACAGTTAAATGTTTGTTTTTTGAGTTAGGTGATGCTGAGGCTTTGGAACTCGAGCTTCGAGGACGCCGAAACGTCACTCCCGAGGAATATTTGCATATAATAGAGAAGAAAGCGGCGGATGTTGAAGCTCATGCCCGCATTGGAGCTCTACTTGGAAACGCGACGAGCGCTGAAGAGGAAGCCTTGGCGAGGTTTGGGCGTCTTCTAGGAATGATAATCGTGATAAGAGATGATATTGTGAATTCACTTGATGTTCATGAAACCAAACGAAGATTGGAGAAGGAGAATATGCCGTTGCCATTAGTCTACGCTTTGAAAGGGAAGAGTGACATAGATCTATGTGGTGTTTCGTCTGATAAGATGCTTAGAGATTTTCGAAAAGATATAGAAAAGGGGGTTAAACAGAGCTATAGTCTTGTAAATG
>DAOVMU010000154.1 GCA_030630585.1 Candidatus Bathyarchaeota archaeon
AGTTAAAGACGACAAGTTGGCAGATATCAAGTTCAAGACGTTTGGTTGCGGAGCAGCCATAGCCACAAGCAGCATGACCACTGAACTTGCAATGGGTAAAACCCTTGAAGAAGCTTTGAAGATTACCCGGGCTGACGTAGCCGAGAACCTTGGAGGTCTTCCACCAATCAAAATACACTGCTCCAACCTAGCTGCAGACGCACTACATGAAGCCATAAAAAACTACCAGAAAAAGAAAGAAGCAAAAAAATAAACACTCTACTGAATGCCGCTCATATTAGGAGACTAATAACAGAAGATTGTTGAAAACAAGCTTTTTCTGGGAAAATCAGCTATAACCGCTGTAGGGGAAGGACAATTAAGAGGAAACTGAGCATGTTTTTCAGGTGATTGAAGATGAGTGAAGCAAAACCTGTAAGATGTCAAAAGTGTGGAAAACCGTTGGGTTATGTAACCGTGCTTGCAAAAGGTTTACTGGGCTTACAGCAGCCTCTTCAAAAAGTGAAGCTAGTTGCTATTTGCATGGAATGTTCCCAGAAAAGATAGAAGTTAACAGGTTACTGACGTGTTAAGGTCATCCACTGGTTTTCTTCTAAAATGAAGTCAGGAGATGTGATTCTTACAGTTACTTAGCTAGTAACGGTACACACAGCTAGTCGAAGGTGAATGCTGAAGGGCAAATCTTGTTCAGGTTGCATTTGTTGCATTTTGGTTTTCTTGCCATGCAAACGTTTCTTCCATGAAATATCAGAAGGTTCGTGATTCTTTTCCATTGACTCTTCGGAACTATCAGCATGAGGTCGGCTTCGATCTTGTTTGGATTCCTGTTCTCTGTTAGTCCAAGTCTTTTGGAGAGCCTGCGAACATGGGTGTCCACGGCTATTCCCGCGATAACACCGTAGGCGTTCGACAGCACTATGTTAGCTGTTTTTCGGGCGACACCCGGCAACTCAATCAGTTCATCCATCGTCTGGGGAACCTGCGAATCATACTTTTCAACCAGCATCTGCCCACTTTTCTTTATGTTCTTGGCTTTGTTTCTGTAAAATCCCGTGGACCTGATGTCTTCTTCAAGTTCGGCTAAATCTGCGTTGGCGTAATCTTCTGCGGTCTTGTACTTTTTGAAGAGTGATTTCGTGACAATGTTTACTCTTTTGTCGGTGCATTGAGCCGAAAGGATTGTTGCCACTAGAATCTCAAGAGGGCTGGTGTAATGTAGAGCGGTCTTCACATCTGAATACTCCTTCTCCAATAACTCAACGATTTTCAGCACCCTCGCCGTGCCAGCGATTCTTTCAGATTCCTCCATTACAGCATCCTCCAAACTTTTTGGTTACCACACGAAAAAGCTCATCAACCTTTTACAAATAAACTTGCTATAACATAGGTGGCTAAATAGTTTAAGCGATTCTGCCCTTTTGTTGTGGTCGCCGTGAACAGTTGAAAAAAGGGGGGAGTGAGATGCATTTTTTTGGGGCGTTAGATTAGGAGGCTTATGTCTGCGTCTGCGGTTATATCCAAGAAGGCTGCTGCGCCTGCGATTTGATCCACTTCAGGAATCAAAGTTTCCTTTGTTACTCCGAACATCTCCATGGTGGGGCTGCAGGCATAGATTTTCACGTTTCCCGATGCCTTCATTCTCTTCAGCATCTCGTAGGGCGTGGGGTAATTCATTTCTTTCAATTTCGTTTTCAGCATTTCCTCGTATTGCTTGTAGGTTGCTGGGAGTCCGGCTTGTTCTAGGGCTCCCTTCTTGAGCATGTTGAGACCCCAGAAAGTGAAGTATAAATGTACTTCCATGTCCATGGCTGCTGCAGTGGAACCTAGTGTGAAGGCGCAGAGGAGACGGTCTATAGTGCCGCTGTGAACAATTAGTGCGAGCTTCTTTTTTTCAGGCATAAAAATTTCCAACCTTTGCTGTAACATAAGCTTGTTATAACGCTGTTATAAATTTTTTGTAGAGGTCTTTCCATGTTTTTGTGGCTTTGTTTGGTGTGTCATAAAGCTTATAAGCTTTGTATGAATATATATTCATATGAAGTTTATTTCAACTAACTGGATGAACCAACTGAAAAGGAGACAAAAAACGAAATGTGGAGAAATGTTATGGAAAACAAGAAAAAAGAAACCCACCTTCAACTGTTCTTCCTGAAAAACGACGAAACCCAAAACGTTGAGGTTGTAGAAGTAGACGAAATCGACCTTGAAGAAGTGAAAAGCCGCCTCGAAAGAGGAGAATCCGTTTTTATAACGCGGAAACAAGAGCAGAAATCAGAAATGAACTTCATCGCCTATGACCTAGTAAAAGAGCCTTGGTATTTTATTCGCAGCTAAATGGAAGGAAAAACAAGATGGTGTTAAGAAACATCGTTCGAATCGATGAAAAGAAATGCAACGGCTGCGGATTATGCATACCCGCCTGTGCCGAAGGAGCCCTCCAAATAATAGACGGAAAAGCCAGACTGGTAAAGGACGTATACTGCGACGGCTTAGGAGCCTGCCTCGGAGAATGCCCCCAAGATGCTATAACCATCATACAGCGAGAAGCAGAAGAATTTGACAAGAAAGCAGCAGAAGAACAC
>DAOVMU010000128.1 GCA_030630585.1 Candidatus Bathyarchaeota archaeon
CAGGTGAATACTGGCGATTGTCCGACCACGCGCCGATTAGTCCCTGTGCATATATGAGAGGGGAAGCAGATAGAATCATGAGAATGCATGTCAATTCCAGAGTCAAGATTTTCCTGTTCATTTTTTCACCAATTCGCTCTGTTTAAGACTTGAAACTATTTAAAACTTACCGCTTCACGTGTGATTACAATTCGTAAAAGCTCTTTAATCAACATAGCTGACGCGTTAGTTTTCACTCCTCTCGGGTTAAAATGCGTCCGAAAAGCTTCAAAACCTTCCTCCCTTAAAGCTCTGATGAAACTCTTGACCGGAGGTACGGGCAAGGCTAATTCGTCGCATAACCTATCGAGAACATAATAGGCTATCGGAGCGTCAACTTCATTCTTTATTAATGCTAGAATCTTCCGAATTCTCTTTCCGTTCTTCAAAACCCTTTTGTCAACTTCTTCTTCCATCAGCTGGCAAAAGCTCTTTTCGAATATTTTTCCTAGCCATAACGGTCCAGCAAAACTGATTTTGGAGCCGCATTCACTGCATTTTCTAGGGAGTTTAATGGGTGAAAGTCCTTCTATGGATTCCCTATGAGAGCATCTCATGCAGTGTATTATGTATCCCATGTTTTTGATGTTTTCATCAGCTCTTTTTGCACCGTATTTTGCGATTGCATAAACTCTAACATAGTGGTCTGCACTGTGGCTGAACATTATGTTTATTCCCATGGCCTGTTTTCCTGCTGTCATGGCTAGACTTCCGGTTAGAAGTCTTACGGCCAACTCGTGGCAGTACTCTGTGCGCAAGGATTTTCCACCGTACTTTCTGATGCAAGCTTTCGATCGAACCCCACACAACGGAGCCATGTCTGTCGCTGTCAAAATCAAGAGGCCGCCGTTGCGTAAGGCACGAATGGCGGAGTCAAGATAAGGCACTGGAGGACCGAAAGGGTCTATGTCTATGGAGTCGAATCTCTTGCGTGGTGCACCATAACTACTAAGTAGAAAATTCGCATCATCATTTTTCACGACTACACGTTCGCATAATTCATTCATGCGCACATTGTAGCAGGCCAGCTGAAAGGCTTTCTCATTAATATCATTGATGACTACTTCTCTAACTCCTTTAACTTCCACTGCAAATCTAATACCTCTAATACCACATCCTGCTAACGGCTCACAAACAGAAATTGCTCGATTAAGTGACCTTTGATAAGCTTGCAGAGCCAAAACAGCAATGTCACGGTTCAGCTCCATAACTGGATTATAGAAAACGGGAGCCTTTGAAGGCGCATATTCAGAAGGCGACTTCACAAATGCACTAAGCTTTGGAACCAAAACCTTGACTTCACCTTCCCTTATAATCTCTGTTGGAAAATCTATCTTGATCTTATCTTTCATGCTTTCCTTTTCCACCCAGAACATCTGCTTTGCTTGAGCAAGCCATAACTATGACAAAACATTTTAACAATATTAGGCTTCTGTTCAGGAAGGAGAGTTAATTGAAAAAGCGATTACTGTTTATAACTGGCAGCCCTGGCACCGGAAAAACATCCACTTTATTGAAAACTATTGAAGTCCTAAAAGCCAGAGGTTACAGTGTAGGGGGAATGGCAAGCCACGAGGTTCGTACGCAGGGGGCACGTATTGGCTTTGAAATTTTAGATTTAAGTACTGGTAGAAAAGGCTGGCTTGCCCATGTAAATCAAGAGTGTGGTCCGCGGGTTGGCAAATATCGTGTGAATTTAGAAGACCTTGACAACATAGGTGCTGAGGCGATAACCAACGCCATCAAAAATGTTGACGTAGTTGCAATAGACGAAATTGGACCTATGGAACTGTATTCGGAACCTTTCATAGAGGCTGTCAAGGAGGCTGTTGAAAGTGGAAAACTTGTGGTGGGCACGATTCATTGGAAGGCGAGAGATAAGCTAATAGAAGAAATCAAAACTAGAGAAGATGCCGAAATATATACAGTAACATATGAAAACAGAGGGAATCTTCACAAGATTGTTATCGAAAGAGCCACAGAGTTTCTAGCTGAAGCCACCGAACAATAAAACGTTATAACTTTTGGAGCGAATTTAGTTAAGAAGGTTTTCGTATGCTGGTCGCAGGTGTTGACGATGCAGGACGTGGCTGCGTAATAGGCCCACTAGTCATAGCAGGAGTTCTAATGAAAGAGGAGAATATACCAAAGCTTGTTCGTTTAGGTGTTAAAGATTCGAAGCGTTTGTCTCCACGGAAGCGTGAAACACTTGCCGTCGAAATCAAGCGAGTCACATTAAAACACAGCGTGATTAAGCTGTCACCAAAGGAGATTGACAAGGTTGTTCAATCTGGCAGAAAACTTCACAAGTTGAACAGGTTGGAGGCCCAGACCATGGCGAAAATCGTCGAGCTGCTAGAGCCAGACATAGCCTTTGTTGATGCTTCAGATGTTTTGGAAGAACGCTTTAAACAACACATTTCTGAATTGTTGCCCTTTAAAGTCAAAATAGTTTCGGAGCATGAGGCTGACAGGAAATATCCAATAGTTTCAGCTGCCTCCATAATTGCCAAAGTTGAAAGAGACAAGGAAATTGCAGAGTTGAAGGAAAAATACGGAGATTTTGGTTGCGGGTATCCAACAGACCCTAAGACCATAAGCTTCCTCCATCAAAGCCTTGAAGATTTTGGGGCATATCCAGATTGTGTCAGAAAATCGTGGAGACCAGCTAAACGCGCAAAAGCTGAAAAAGATTCACATCAGACAAGGCTTATTTGAAGTTTGCAATCAGGTCTTCCGGATTCTTAATTTCTGATAATTCTTTGCTATGTATGCAGAGAATATTATTGTTTGATGGTTTTTGTCCTTCCGTTACGAGAATTGGATGTGCTTGGACAATTCGGCTGACACTTAGAATTTCGTTCACCCTTCTATCTAATTCTCGTTCTTTGTTGTCGACAACTCCCCCGATGATTTTCATTTTTTCCTCTTTGAGATCAATTATGAAGTCAAAGGGGGCTTTCTTGAATGCCGTAATGTTGTAGTAGGCTAGTTTCTTGAGGATTTTTCTGAGAAGTCTGCTTTTGGTCATGGCGTGCTTGGCCGTAGCTAAAAAACGTTTAGGTTCGTTTGTCGGTTTTCTAAACAGGTTTATTGGTTTTGCCACAGGGATTCCTAAGATACATATGAGACTGTGTGCTGCTGAAACCGAAGCCTTAGCCATCCCGCGTTCATAACCATAGAGGGTTCTCTTGGAAGTACCCATCATTTCAGCCAGCTGGCCAATTGATAAACCTAGTTTCTGTCTTTTTCGCTTGATTGTTTCTCCATCAATTTCAACGTAGTAGCCTCCTGGACCAGCTTGGATTAGGGGGTAGATGTTATGGAGCACAATGTTCTCAAATGTTTTTTGAGTCACAGCGAAGACGTTGTATCTTGAATAAACCGTGTCGTCTTCTAACGGTTTTTCACGTGTTTTTTCACTTATAAGGAGCGAAACAGCGGATACACGTTCAGATATGATCGCAAGCTCGCAAGGATCGCTTGGAGAAACGTTTCCAATGTCTGGCTGAGTCTTTATGAAAACCAGAGTTCTGTCTTTTCTTGCTGCGAAATCGAAGCAACTCGGCCGAGAACAACATCTTTGAGAAACGGTGAAACCTGCTTCCCTTAACACAGCTTCTGGTGCTTTCTCGTTCTCCATCTCCGCATAAGTCATCGAAACGTCATATAATTATCGTACTTTGTAGAATATAAAACTATACGTTTCTTCTAGAGGATTGTTCATTTAATCTTAGCTACTATCATAGCGTGTGCCTTATCGTAAGGTTCTAAATGAACGATTTCGTCTACATGAAAGCCGCGGTTTTCCAAGACTTGTATTTCCTGTTCATAAATTTCTAACGGTTTTTTCGTTACATCTATGCTTTGGGCTTTCACTGCAAGCATTATCCATCCAGACTTTTTGAGGAATAAGTCAGTATTGTCTGCCAAAACCTTGGCTTGTTCAGGTTGGGCAATGTCACAGTAAACACCGTTAACTTTCCCGTCGATGAACTTCACGTATTTTTCTGGGAAACGAGCATCCTCCAGTATGGGCGACATGTTTAGCCTAAAGGCACACACGTTATTAACGAGTTCTCGCATGGGTCTTGATGCAAACTCAATGCAGTAGACATGGCCTTTTTCGCCAACTATGTCTGAGATATGGCTTGCTGTTGTTCCGGAAGCTGCACCAAGATAAAGGGTTTTATGACCTGGATTTATCGGAATGTTTTTCAGTTTTCTCAGTATAGCTGCGGCGAGCTTGCTTCTAAAGGGATCCCAGAGACGGTATTCTACACCCTTGTATGTTACAAGTTTTTCAGCGTAAACGTTTCTACCAGGTGTCATGTTTCTTGTCGCTAGTCTTTGAGCTCCATTTTCCA
>DAOVMU010000072.1 GCA_030630585.1 Candidatus Bathyarchaeota archaeon
ACACCGTTCTTCGCAAGCCCGCGCGTGCGCGAATTTTGCGGTGTAGCATACAAAAGATTTTTAATCTTAGGCTATTCTGTCTTTTAGTCGAGATGATGTTTCGATGAAAATACTACATGAGTTTGTTCCAACACGTAAGTTTTTGAAGATTGCTGAAGAAGTTAAGGACCTGGTTGATGGTTGGAACGTCACCGACAGCGCTGCCGGTATTCCAGCACCCAGCGGTACAGCCGTGAGCTGCGTGCTCAAAACCAAATACCCAGATAAAATAGTGATACCTATATTCATACTACACTATAAAGCCCCGGTTGAAGTGGGAGGTTTGGCTTTGGCGGCGGATGCTGTGCGTCTTGACGGCCTTGTGCTGACCATGGGCGACATTCCTAAGTATGGAGAACCCATAAAAGCGTTAAAGACTTCTGAGGAAGCTCGAGAGTTCTTACGGACAACAGTTCGTGTGAAAAATCTGAAATTAGGTTGCTTGCTCACGGCACGCAGATCCGTAGAGGAGTCCATCGACAGGGTGAGGGATACATGGGACTTTGTCTTCTTCATGAGGCTTGAAGATAAATCCTTTCCCATATTGGAGCAGGTAGCTAAAGAGTGCAAACGTCTGAACAAGCCTATCTACTCGTACTTCTTGGTGGAAACGCCTAAAAATGCAGAGACCATAAAATTGATTGGGTGGCCTGTTACCACAACTATTGACCAGGTTGAAGATTTTGCAGCGAAGCTTGAAGGCATTGTAGATGGTATAATGCCAACATGTGCTGGAGACCACGAAGGCGACAAAGAGCTGTTAAGAAGACTCCAAAAGTTCAGAAGGCGGTAAATCTTCAGCTGTCCTCCAATACACTATTCCTAAAAATCGAGAGAAAAGTCAAACTCAGAGTCGATTTTGTACAAACTCAATGCGTCTACAGCGTGGAACAAGTCAGACGATTCTTGGGCGCAGCAACCTATCTCAAGACCCCCGGTACTTCTTGGTGTTGCGCCCTTCAAATCAATGGCCATGATGAAGTGGATGATCAAGTTTGTCCGGGGAATAAAGGTTCCTGAGGAAGTTGAACAGAGACTCCGCAAGGCAAAACGGAAGAGCGAGGAAGCGTTTCGGGAGGAGAACATTGAAATCTTTGGAGAGATGATTCGTGAGATTCGTAATACAACTAGTGCTGCTGGAATTCACATGATGGCGGTTGGTTATGAGTGGGTTGTGCCGAAAATAATTGAAAGAAGCGGAATAGGTTGAATGCAATTTAAAGGCAAAGTTCTGCTCTCGGTTCTTTGATCTTCTTCGTATGTACTTAGAATAAATAGTTATAATCCATGAGCATTATACGCTTGAAACCAAATGCTTAGTCAAAAGATGAAGTAATGCCCCAGAAAAACCAGAAATCTTCAAGCATTGATATATTCCAGCTCCTAACCGAGACAATGGAAAAAGAGAAACAGAAGACGAGAGAGGAGCTTCAGCAAACCGAGAGATTTTATGGTGCTTCAACATGGTATTGATGAGAAGAAGCGTTGCGAAAGAGTTCAATATGTTTTTCCAAGGGCTGAAGATTATCTTGAGCGGTATCGTAAGCTGAAACAATAGAAGCCTATCTGTGTGCTGTGTGACTAGACCCCCCTTATATATAGGTTGAACTTCTAGCACCCTAGTTACAAAGAACGTGCTTTTTGGAGCTTTTCAATTGCGATAGGATAGACCTCTCCTATAGATTTTGTCCGAGTCCTGAATTTTTCCTTTTGTCAGATAATAAGGTGATTACGAAGAGAGGAAGCCTATCTAGTTGTGATAACCTTTTATCCTGTTAGGCGTGAGCGTTATGGCGTATAAAATCAAGTATAATGAGGATGCTGATGTCCTTACTGTTATGCTTGAGGAGAAGAGCAAGCTTTTCTACGCAGAAGAGATAGGGGACGTTGTAGTTCATTTCAATGTGGATGGAAGGCCTCTTTTTATGGAGATACTCAAGGCTAGTAAAATAGTTCCATTAATGGTCGAAGGCTTAGCTAAGAAAGAAGTAACAGTGGCTTGATCGCAAAGCAGAAAACTACGTTAAACGATACAAGTTGAAATCATAGAAAAATGCGGTTTAACATTAGCCACAGCTTTTCGCAGTTTTTCCGCGCAAGGGTTTGTGGACTAGGGCCTGTATGTATAGACTGTGTCGAGGGGCAACACTACGTCTTAGATGGAAAAAGAGTATCTGCAGATGGCGCCTAACACTGCAATATGCTCTAGACGGTTAGCCATAATATGAAAGAAGGTTCCTCCACCTAAGAACATAGGCTGATGCCCCTCTTGGGATTCATGTCTTTCACTGATCAAATTAACAACCTGCCTTTATTCGTGCACACTACAACTACAAGAGAAAAACTTAAAACCTATCTTTCTCATCTTTTCAGACAGGAGGAAATTCATATGGGAAAATGTGATATTTGCGGCAAGAACGGAAAGAATTTAACCTTACTTGGAACTAACCATAAAGAGTTGGGCCACATTAAGGTTTGTTCAGACTGCTGGGAAAAACTCTATGACAAAAACAAATTTGTCGGCGGTAGTACAAGCTCCAGCGGCTCTTGCCCCACATGCGGATAGAAACCTCTGAAAGGAAAGCTTCCGGAGCTTGAAATTTTCGACTTTTGGGTAATTGAAAGCTGGCTTTGAACGCTTGTTAGTGTTGCCTTTCAATGTAGCTACATTTGTGGCCGGAGCTTTGTTTGTAATGATATAGTTGCTGGTTGCGGACTCTCCGCAAACCGTTCTTGACGGACTCTATAGATTTTCAACACTATAACTTAAGTAAGCTTTCCGTCACTGCATGTACTATTTACATGCAACATGATAGAGTTCAAGAAGACGATACGTAAAAATTTGGAAGTAACCAAGTAAAGTACTGGATGAATTTGGCTTGAATATTTCCGAGTGGAAATCGCGTCTTGAAAGACAACGTGAAGAGAAGAATAGATTTTTTATATTAGACCCACGATCACCTGTACCTCGCGAAGAACGCAGGGGCCTTATAGGCGAGGGTCTTAGCTATTATCCTCCAGATCCGGACCTACGTTTTGAATTAGTGCTTCATGAGCATAAGGAGAAGAAGAGAGTAGAAGTAGCCACTACAAAAGGTGGGGTGCAAGAATTCATTCGTTGGGGAGAATTTAGATTTAAAGTTGATGAGAAGCAGTGTGTGCTTCAAGCCTATAAGAGCAATGCTGAGGAGAAAAGACTGTGGGTTGCTTTCAGGGATACAACCTCAGGTGAGGAAACATATGGTGCAGGTCGGTATCTCAATTTGGAACCCGAGAGAGATCTCACCCCGGACGGGAGATGGATTCTCGATTTCAACAAAACGTACAATCCATGGTGTGCCTACAGTGAAGCCTACACTTGCCCCTTTATCCCTCCAGAAAACTGGCTTCAAGTGCCCATAAGAGCTGGCGAGAAGAAACCCCCTTTGGGAAAAGAGCAGTAAAGTAATAGATAAATCCAAATTATTTTTGAAGTTTCCACGTGACACAGCAAGAAATCTATGATTCATTGCGAGTTTTGTTTAGCGTGTTCAGTCTGTTCTGCAATGGAAAGAATTTCAATAATCATTTTAATTGTTTTTCTTCTTCATCGAAGAGAGACCTTGCCGCCTGAATAAGCTTTGACTTGGATAACGGCATGATCAACCCGTTCATGGTTGAATTTAACTTTAGCTAAAAAGATTTAGACGAGACCTATGGTTTTTAAGATTTCTTCCACGTCAAACATTGCTCCTTTTGCATCTAGTACTTCACCTTTCATGCAGGATTCAAAAATTTCTTCGTTAAATCCAATTACTCCGTTAACCTCAAGATTCATTTCCTTTGCTTTTTCTCTAATTGGCTCGATTATTTTAGGTGTGGCTTTGTTTAATACCAGCCAGAATTTCTTGTTGAGGTTCTGAAATGTTTCTTTGAGAATTTTTGCCAGCATTAAGGCTTCAGCTGTTGGATCTACAACAGCCAGTATGGTATCGCAGCCTTCTTCAACCCCTCTTCCAACATGCTCTATTCCAGCGTCAGTGTCCACTAGCACTATTTCGTCTTTGTCTAATACTAGATTTTTGAGCAGTGTCTTTGTTAGGAAATTCAATGGACACGCACACCCTTCACCAAAATTTCTAACCTTGCCTATGGTCACCAGTTTGATTCCTTCCGTCGATGTGGAAACGTATCCTGTGGGCAGGTTTTCCAGTATAATCCCCTTGCCAGCCTTGGCCAGAGCATTTACAATATTTACTTCTCCTTTTGAGAATATGCTTTTCTTCCCTCCAAGATACTCAACGATGGGTTTTGGCGGTTTGACACCGAGCAGTTTGGGAAGCAAGACGTTGGATTCGTCAGAATCGATTAAATACACTTTATGCTTCTCAGATAACGCCCTAGCCATAAGAACTGAAACCGAGGATTTTCCCGAACCACCTTTTCCACATACCATTATCTTCAAATTTTACGTCTCCCTACTTTTGAGAAGTAAAACTGAATTTAACGTGTCAATCGAAAGGATTTGAACATTATCCAACCTTATTTCCTCAAACTCCAAATTTTTAAGTTTAATTTCATCATTGTCTTTAATAACTAAGGCAATTTGTTCAGCGACGAGTTTCTTACCTGATTTTCCTTCATCCACATAAACCTTTAGAAGACACATACATATCCCATGCTTAAGCTCTTATTCTCTAATTTACACCTTTTGTTATTTCTCCTCATGAGTTATCGCATTAACAGGGCAGTTTTTCTCGCATTCCAAACAAAGCGCACAACTTTTAGGATTTACAACGACAGGCATGTCGTCAAGCCATTCTAGTACCCCGTAGCTGCAGACTTTAATGCATTCCTTGCATCTGATGCACTTCTCATAGTTGATTTTTATCTCTACAATCATCAATCAGGGCTTAAAGGTAACATGTTTTTTCGGTTCCAACATTTGTTTAGGCATGGCGCCAATTATTTTATCTGCGAGTTTGCCATTTTTAAACACTAGCAATGTGGCGATCCTCAATGTTTGATGTTGCCTAGCAGTCACCATCATCCTCCTAACCTCTTTGCCAGCTGAAGTTCTCAGCTTAGGCGTCTCTTCTCGGCCCCCCTGACCAACGGGTATGAGCTGGCAACAATCCTATGGGTTTGGAGAAACTTTTCAACAACTCGACAGCGTTAAAACATTTCTTAGTTTCCTCGACGGCGAAACTCGTCATCCTTAAGCTTCCGTATATGGAAGAGACGGATCTATTGCACTCTTTCCAATTCCTCTCATCAACAACTATGGTTGTCTTGATGACACCCATATGGTTCACCACGTAAATGGTGACCCATCTACATATAAACCTTGAAGGTGGATGTCAGAATCAACTCGTAAAGCTGAAGATTCTATACAGAGACGATTTCAACAAACGCTTTCTGTCGGAAGACTAAAGCTGGGATAACGCTGGAGCTTTGCATATACTGCGGAGCATGTGTCCTAAGCTGCATAGTAGACGACTGCATAAAAATCGTAAGGAAAAGACCAACAGGCGGAGTTGGAAGCTTCAGGGAGCCAACAGAAGTTGTATTGCTCCAACATATCATTACTGTAAAAGAGCATTTTGACAGGGTTCAAGATATCTTTCCGAAACTGGGAAGTTATCTTAAGCGATATGGTAAGAGTCTACCAAGTTAGCCATGTATTTACGCGGATAAAATCAGAATTGTAGAGCGCGTACCTAGTGTGGAAAATGGGGTGCGCTTAAAAGCAGAAAGACTGACGAAGTCGACTATGAAGTAATCAGGTAGTCAAAGTCGTTTCGAACTTCCACATTTTTATAAGACTCATTGATTAGGATTCTTGAGTGTTGGGTTTGAAGCCAGCTAATGGTGAAGAAATATTTACTTTGGTCTTCATTTACAGTGGGGAATATGCAGAACGCGTGATAAGGAATTTGATAAACGACCCGAGTTTCTGCAAATCCTGCGATTTGTACTGCGACTTCTGCAAATACAATGTGTACAGCTATGTTCGCTACATTCGGGCGGCAATGCAGTTGCCAGAGCCGTCTGAACTTCCAGCTTTTGTTGATGAACCAGAGAAATATATGCCTAAGAAGATTCCGAAAGCCAATCTATGCGTAGCATCAGGGCTGCACAAAGATCTCTTATTGGAGCTACCACATCATCTGTATAAAGTCGGGATAAGAGGGCTGATTGTACCAATAGAAGACTTCGTTGAAGTTCCGTCAGGTCTAAGAAAGCAGGTAGAAGAAAAATGTCAAGAACTGGGATTAGAAACTGCTTTTCCGAAGCCTTTCTGCTCGCTGAAACCAGTAGATGACAAACCATTAATCTCAAGGTTTGTAACTGAACTGAAAGTTGGAAGGCCCTCTTTAGCAATTTCTACTGCAAGAAGGGGGAAGTACGAGGTTATAGATTCTACGATTGTTAGGCGAAGCGCTCCATGCGGCTCTACGTGGTATGTGGCGAAAAAAATCATTGGGGTTAAAACGAGAAGAGGAGTTCTCTACGATGCGGTCGCGAGAGCCCACCACAGCTATCCATGCACTGCGACGATGGGAGTAGATCCGGAAATGAAAGAGCCGATACTTCACATTGGAGGCTTCATAATAAGAGAGGCAGTTGAAAAAGCACTAGGAGGGGCTTGATCGATTACACCAATAGCGTGCGGTGGCGCTGAAACAGGCTGGTCTATGTGCTGTGGACTACCCCTCCCTTATATATAGATACTCAATGTGAATGGACTGGAATACTGTGTAGATGTTCAACCTTGAATGTCTCAGTTGTGACGGTCATGCTTTTTGGTTTTTCTGCGCGTGATTCTATTTAGGCGTACACAGTTCTGGTGGCGAGTGCGACTCGTGTTAGGCATTCAAGTGCACATTCGTAGGTTGGGTATCCTTTCAGTCCACATTCTGGACTTGCATACGGGACTCTTTCTGGACCGTATCGGTTGGCAATGTCTAATATACGCTTTCTTATCAAAGCTATGTCCTCAAGAAAAATTGTAGCATTCAGTTCTCCGCTCAAGATTTTTTTCCAGTTTTCCTTGATTTTCTCGTTAATGTCTGCGTTTTGCTGGTGTGATGCACTTGTTTGTTCTCTTATTAATTCGTCAAAGTTTGTTGTGCATACGTTTGCCTTTAGGAACTTGTCATAAGCTTCTAAAAGCTTCTTTGTCTCCTTGCTTCGGTAAAGGAAGTTGTCCCTTTCAGACTCCACCACGTCAAGTGATTCGACTTCCCAGAATAACTTGTCAGCAGT
>DAOVMU010000058.1 GCA_030630585.1 Candidatus Bathyarchaeota archaeon
ACGCAACTGGCGCTGCAACAACCATGTCCGCGACGCTCTTTTCTCGCGTTACTACACCTTACTCAATTCCGGTTTTTTCACAGATAACGTTGCCGAAGCAACTCTTCTAGAAGAAGGTTTATTCAAGGCCAGAGACGACGGAGGTGCTATAGTGATAAACTTACGAAATGTTTCCTCCATTGACCGACAGATAGTTGTTGAATATGTGCTTGGAAGACTTCTTGAATTGTTGACAAGTTGGAAGCTTAAGGCTGTTTTTCTCTTCGCTGAGGAAGCTCACCTTTACCTGCGTGAAACCTATTGGGACGACATCGTAACACGGATGCGACATTTTGGGCTATTCACAACATTTGTAACCAACCAGCCAAACACAATTCGCGAAAACATGTACCGCCAAGCAGACAACATATTCCTCTTAAACTTCACCAATGAACATGATCTAGAAGCTGTTTCAAGAGCAGCCAGAGTGGATGCAGAAACAGTTAAATCTATTGCTGGAGATCTGCCTCCGCGCCACTGTCTAGTGCTTGGAAAAGCTGTCAAAGACTTTCCAATAGTTGTTAAGATTAAAGCCTTGGACATCAAAACGATGGGAGAAACAAGGCTTTTCTTCACAGATACTCCCACAGAAGCACATGCTGACCAAGAGAAAAGCAGCGTAAATACCATCCCGCTCTGAACAGTAACTTGGAATTGGCAAGAAGTCTCTCATCTTCTTCTCTTTTTCACAACGGCGACATTTTTAGGTTGACAATGTACTCGGCACGTTATCGACAACTGTCAACCTTTCTTAGCTTTTCTCTATTTCTCTGGAAGAATTCTCTGAAGCTTTCTGTTAAATCGTAGCTTTCCACTTTGTCGAATGCGACCCATTCTAGTTCTGCAGCGTCATCTGATGCCTCAAGTGTTCCACCCTTGAGTTTCACAAGATAGTCAACTATTACAAAATGATATTTTATCCTCCCATTTTCATCCAGAGTTACGTTATTGACAACGTCTACAAGTTTGGGTTGTTCTACTTCAAGGTTGGTTTCTTCCTTAACTTCCCTTATCACCGTCTGCTCTGCACTCTCGCCTAGTTCCACTAGGCCGCCGGGAATACTCCATTTTCCCCTTCCAGGCTCACTTTTCCTCTTTTCAAGCAGAATCCTGCTATTGCAGATTATGACTGCACCGACACCTACAATGGGTTGGTTTGGATAAAGCCTTTTCAACTGAGTTTCCTCTTTTGTTCGATTAATGTTCCAACTTTTTCTCCTTTAACGGCGGCTAAAATGTTTTCAGGTTCAAATCCGTTAACAACAACAACTCTCACTCTTCCTTTTTTGAGAAGTTTAACTGCTTCTGGGTCAAGTATCTGATGTATTCCAGCTCTATGTTTGCTTTCAGCGAAGACACGTGATAAATCCTCAAAACATAAACGCTCCAGTTTGACAGCATCAGCATGTTTTCTAGGGTCTCTATTATAGATGCCTTCTTGGTCTGTGGCTTTGATGAACAGGTCAGCATCCAGTTGTTCAGCAATTAACGCTGCAACAGTGTCTGTGGTCATGCCTGGTTTTAAACCGCCCATAACTGGAATTTTTCCTTCGCGTAGACAGTTGACAGCATCTTCAATCGTTAAAGGTACAGCTTCACAGCTTAATTCTTCAAGTTTCTGAAGGAAAAATTGAGCGAAAATTCTTGAAACAGAAATCGCAACCTCATCCTGGGATCTTTCGTCAAGTCCTAAATCCTTCGCAACACCGATAAATTCTCTTGCCAACGCTCCGCCCCCAACAACAACTGCTACTTCATGTGTCAGCCTTTTCAACTCTTTCAGCAAATCCACGTACGCGTTGATTAAGGCTGGATTGATTGGTGAAGCTATAACAGAGCCGCCTATTCGCAACACAACCCGCATGCACTTCTACATCCTTGTACGGATATATTCAACTTGACAGAAATAACCCTTGCGAAAGCTTTCATATTTGACCGTTGGTCTGCGCGCTCGAATTCCAAGCTGGACGTAGAATTCATTCCAGAACTTGACCAACAATGCTTGACTGTTTATATATTTCTTTTTTGAAAAGAGATTTGAAGACGCATTCTGAAGAGGAAAAAGCATTGTTTAAGATTGAAAAGGTTCACGCAGTCAATTTCGAAGATGTTCCTGACCCGTGTAAATGTTGCCTTTACTAGCAGACAAGTGGTCCATTCAATCAAGAAACAAAGCCAGAAATGAAGCGTAAGAAGCAAGAATGGTTCAACAAAGTAACTAAAGAGTTTGGAAACTGCGGTTCTGTGGCTTACTGTAACAGCCGCCCAATAGGATTTGTTCAGTATGCACCGACAAGATTTTTCCCACGGGCAAAGGAGTATGCTTCTGGACCGCCAAATGAAGACGCCATTTTCCTTGCATGCCTTTTCATCATAAGTAAAGAGGCACGTGAAAAAGGATTTGGAACAGCCATGCTTGAAAATTTGTTATCTGAGCTGAGGAAGAGGACATTCAAGGCTGTTGAAACTTTCGCGAGAAAAAGCTCGGAAAACAACCCTTCAGGCCCGCTGAAACTATGCTTGAAACATGACTTCAAAATAGAGAATGACGAGGACGATTTCCCACTTGGCGTTTTGAGCTCTGAAATGAACCGGTAAGCTTATTCTTTCCACTTTCATGAAGTTTGTTGCAGGTTGGCTAAGTCAAATGAAATTTGATTCGGTTATCGTTCGATTCGGTGGGGAAATAGGTATCAAAGGTAAATGGACAAGACGGGCCTACGAAAAATTGTTGCTGAAAAACATCAAAAGAGTTTTGAAGCATTACGGTGTCTCTCATGAGGAGATTATACGCAGGCTTGGCAGAATATACATAAAAACAAGAAATGCTCAAGAAGTTGCTTCAAGGTTAACGTGTGTTTTCGGTGTTTCTTCGGTTTCCCCTGCCGCCGAAACCACTTCAGAAATGAATGAGGTTGTTCAGAAGGCTGTTGAACTAGCAGACACTGTATTGAAGAGTAGAAGCAGTTTTGCGGTTCGCTGCCGCAGAATTGGAGAACATCCATACTCCAGTATGGGCATTTGTGAAGAGGCTGGAAGGCGAATTTTGGTGAATCTTGAGAAACGAAACTTAAGGGTGGATCTAAGAAATCCACAGTTCACTATAGGCGTTGAGGTTAGAGACGATTGCGCGTATGTCTATGCTGAAACTCTGCAGGGTGTGGATGGTTTTCCACTTGGCTCCCAACCTAAGGTTATCTGCTTGCTAAGCGGGGGAATAGACTCGCCGGTAGCTTGCTGGCTTGCCATGAAACGTGGATGCACAATCATTCCAGTATATTTTGACATCATACCCTTTACGAGTGAAGAAGTAACTGCTAAAGCTTTGAATGTCGCTAGGAAGCTCTTTGAATGGTCTATTGGGTTTCCCAGAAAGGTGTATATTGTGTCACATGGTAGAAATCTTGAAACTTTTATTAGAGAAAGCCCCAGAAAGCTGACGTGTATCCTATGCAAACGTATGATGTATCGCATCGCTGAACGTATTGCGGAAATGGAGGAAGCTGAAGGCATTATAACTGGCGAATCAATTGGAGAACAAGCAAGTCAGACATTGAAGAATCTGAGGGTTCTAAACGAAGTAGCGACAAAATATCCAGTGCATCGTCCACTTCTAGGCTTCAACAAACTGGAAACAGAAGAATTAGCGAAGAAAATCAGCACCTTTAAGATTTCAACCAGAAAAACCGGGGGATGTAGTGCCGCTCCTAAGAAGCCCGCGACTGGAGCGAAATTGGAAGCTGTGAAGAGGGCTGAGCAAGAACTCGATATTGAAGGAATGGTTAAGGAATCAGTCAGAGAAGCTAAAACTGTAATAGTTCAAGCCTAAACTTCTTATTAACAAACAAGCTATTTTCTTTAGGTTATGTCGTCGGCTGAAATCGCGGTTCAAGTGTTTCGCAAACTAGAAAGCGAAGACCTTAGAGTACTGCAAGTGATAGAGGCCGGTATGAGCAAACATGAATTTGTCCCAAAAGAGCTAATCTTGAAATTCACTAAATTCAGCGTCGGCGAAGTAGCATTTAGGCTTAATCGTCTTAGCAATTTCCGCCTTATCCGCCGAATGCGAGGTGCCTACGTTGGTTATGCCTTAAACTATGCGGGATACGACTGCTTAGCAATGAACGCCCTTGTTAGGGCGGAAATTCTGGAGGCATTTGGGAAACCCTTAGGAATAGGCAAGGAAGCAGACGTTTATGACGCGTTAAGTCCGAAAGAGGAAAGACTAGCCGTAAAATTCCACAGACTAGGCAGAATCAGCTTTCGCCAGACCATAAGGAAAAGAGGTTACACTACTGAGCGTACTGCTTGGCTTTTTCAGTCTAGAATTGCTGCAGAAAGAGAATTTCAAGCATTAAGACTTCTTTTTTCCCAAGGCGTGGCTGTTCCAAGACCAGTAAGTCAAAACCGCCATGTACTTGTGATGGGAATGATTGAAGGAGCAGAACTTGCGGAATACAAGGAGATTTCTGAACCTAAGAAAGTTCTCAAAGAAATACTGCAGAACGTCCGGAAAACATATTCAAAGGTAGGTGTCATCCATGCAGACTTGAGCGAGTATAACATTATTCTGAAGCCTAACATGCACATCCTGATTATTGATTGGCCACAATACGTCACCAAGAACCATCCAAATGCTCAGCAGCTTTTAACGCGTGATGTTGAAAACATTTTGAGGTTCTTCAGCCGCAGACATACGCTGAAAACTAGGCTCAAAGAAGCTTTAGCGTATGTCACTGGAATTGGCAAACTGGTTACTTAGGCAAGTCCAACGTTATGTAAAGCACGTTGTTTCCACGCAATAAAACGTTCCCGTAGTTCGTGATCAACTCGCCGTTTCTATATTCCGTTGCTCCTTCCAAAAGCATGTTCATATGGCCGTCACACTTGATCATTTTTCCTCTGTATTCGCAACGGTTTTTCAGCACTATACCAATGTGAGCATTCAACTGTTTAACCAATACATTCAGCGGTTTCTTACTAGGTTCCATTTAAGCACCTGTGGTTTCTCGTTAGCCAATCATATCCACGACCCTATTACATATAAAAGCTTTATGAAAGCTTTCTCCAAGTTCATAGGCAATTTAATCTGTATCCTATATTTTGAGCCAACTTCTAAAATGAATCGCGTTTTCGTCATAACTTCTTAAGCATTGACAAAGCTGCAACAACTAGAAACGCTATTCCAGTCCACCATAGATTTCCTTCTGTGAGAAACCAAACTACAAAGGCGACAAGAGCCGCAGGAATTAACATGAAAAGCAGGCGAATGATGAAAATGATTACTAAACCGATTATGATTAAGCCTATAAGCCCTAACAGGTCGAAGCCTAGCAAATTTAGGATTCACCGATTCAAGACGTTGGTTAAGCATAAATAAGAATGTTTTGCTCCAAAAATTAAAAGTAGACCTGCACACAACATATAATGGAGAGATTCAAATGAAACATGAAATAAAACACAAACCACCCTATTCAATGCTTGTCGTCACTTTAGAGCAAGGTGAAAAAATAACGGCTGAATCCGGTGCAATGACCTACATGGATCCCAACGTAGAGGCACACACGCGTAAAAGAGAGAAAAGCCTTTTCGGCAGTATAGGTCTCGCAATCTTTGGACGCCAATCCTTTTGGGTGAACGATTACACAGCTTCAAACGGTCAGGGAGAAGTAGCATTTGTCTCAGCACCTGTAGGCGACATAGAAGCATTAGAGGTTAAGCCAGACCAAGGCTACATAATCCAAAAATCCTCTTATATAGCTTCAACAGAAAACGTTAATTTAGACGTTAAATGGGAAGGCTTTACTAAAGGATTGTTCGGCCAAGGCTTGTTCATGATAAAAGTCACGGGTAACGGGTCTCTATTCATAAACACTTTTGGAGCAATAGACAAGCATACCCTAAAATCCGGACAACCACTGATTGTTGACAACTTCCATCTAGTAGCCTTCAGTGACACATGTAACTACAAAGTTACAAAGTTTGGGGGATTAAAAGAGACGCTTTTAGGCGGAGAAGGACTAGTAACCAGAATAACAGGCCCAGGAGACATCTACATACAAACAAAGAACCTAAGGGAATTCGTAGAATGGTTATGGACATTGATTGAGCCTAGAGTTAGATCAAGAGCCCGCTAATGTTCCATCCTTTTCTCTTAATTGAGAACCTAGATAAAAAAAGTCAATGCTTATATGGCAAAAAACTTCTTGGAAGTTTTCTACTGCTTGGCGGAGAGAATAGCATGCGTGAAGTTCAAGTTGATGGAGAAAAATTAGCAATTGATGATGTTGTTAGGGTTGCACGGGAAAACGCTAAGAATTCCAGTGTGAAAGCAAGAGCGCTGTTAAAGTTTATTGTCTCTAATCATAATAAGTTGTTTACATGCACGCTATGATAGGTAAAGCAGTTTAATAACTAAGAGGTTTGAATTGATGAGTGAAGGAGGTTTTATGTTGGAGGCATCTTCTAGAACTTCTTTAATAAAGTCTTCGGCTATTCGAAGGATGCTTGAACTCTCGACTGGAATGGAGAACGTTGTCCATTTGGAACAAGGTGAACCAGACTTCATAACGCCAAGCCATATTTTGGCCGCTGCTGTAGAGGCCATAAAAAAGGGTTTTACACATTATACAGAGATTAACGGAACGTTGGAACTGCGTCAGGCTATGGCTGAAAAACTTGAGAAAGAAAATGGCATTGATGCTGATCCGAGAACAGAGGTAACAGTAACATCTGGGTCTCAAGAAGCCATGTTCATTGCCGCACTAGGGTTTCTAAACCCAGGTGACGAAGCTTTGATTCTTGATCCATACTACCCAGCATATTTTGAAGATACCCTATTAGCAGAGGCAGTGCCAATTACAGTCTCTCTCGATGAGGAAGAAAATTACCATGTGGATATGGAAGCCCTAGATGGGAAAATAACGAAGAAGACGAAAATGATTTGGATGTGCAACCCGTCTAATCCAACAGGTCATGTATTTTCTAAGGATGACCTAGAAATCATAGCTGAAGTGGCGAAAAAGCACAACTTGATAGTTTTCATGGATGAAATATATGAGAAACTTGTCTATGACAATTCAACACATATTAGTATAGGTTCCTTACCCGGAATGGAGAGTAGAACTATCACAGTGAACGGTTTCTCAAAAGCCTACGCGATGACTGGGTGGAGGATAGGCTATGTAGTGGCTGAAAAGAAGCTCTCAGCTACACTGCGTAAATTGCATTACTACACAACTCTTTGTCCAAATGCAATTTCACAAAAGGCTGCTCTAGCTGCATTAACAAGCCCGCAGAACTGCATTCAAGAAATGGTCAAGGAATACGATAGAAGAAGGAAGCTGGCAATCAATGAACTCGACAGGATTGAATCTTTGTCCTACACCACACCTAAAGGGGCCTTCTACGTTTTTCCAAACTTCTCAAGTTTTGAGGAATCTGATGAAGCAATGGCATTGTATCTCTTAAAGAAGGCTATGATTGTGACGGTGCCTGGCTCTGGCTTCGGAAAAGCTGGCGAAGGTCATTTGAGAATCTCCTACTCGGTTTCCTACGAGCAAGTTAAGGAAGGTATGAAACGTCTCAAAGAGTGTTTGGAGTCAAGAATGTAGACCATATTATGTTATAAGCATAAATTTGGATGTCAACTTGAAATGCCTTCAGACAAACCTATGTATTCTGTTCTTTTCTACACTACAAAGGTTCATTTTATTACGGTGATTTTTCTCCCGTCTGCGTCCACTTTGACGAAGTCGCCCATGTGAATGGCTTTGAATGGGTCTTCTTCTAATCTATCTACGAGAGGAACATTTGCTATTACCGCGCTAACAATAAGTACGGTTTCCACGTCCTTAACAATCATTGCTCTTGGAGCAACCTTATTTGATGCCAGTTTAAAGAGGCCGTCTATCTGAACCACGGAGCTAGCTTTCCCTGATGGGAATACCAGCACCTTATTTGCGATGGTTTTTCCCTCCAGTTCATGGCCCTTCTCCCTAATTATGCCCGTTTTTGGATCTGTAAGGTAGAAGCATATCGCCTCATGAGAGACTAGGGCTTCACCCTCTCCATAACCGCCCACAATCTTGTGACATTTTAAAGTGATTTCCAAACTCTCATCCC
>DAOVMU010000090.1 GCA_030630585.1 Candidatus Bathyarchaeota archaeon
CCAGTTCTAGCCATGATACCCAAAACTAGTGCTGTTGCCATTGCTCCATCTCTAACCGATTGGTGAGGGCCGTAGAATATCCCGCCGTTTTCTTCCCCGCCAAGCTTTGCATTGACTTTCTTCATGGTTTGGGAGACTGTTATACTTCCCACCTTGGTCCACACGATTTCTCCGCCATAATAATCCGCTATGTCCTTAACTAAGGTTGAGGAACTTACAGGCGTAACAATTTTCTCACCTGGACTATCCTTCAAAAAGTTTTTTGCAACTAAAGCGAAAGTCTTGTCTCCCCAATGAATCTCCCCACTTTCATCAACAAAGATTGAGCGGTCAGCGTCGCCATCATATGCCACACCCAAATCTGCTCCCACTGCCTTCACTGTTAAGGCTAAATCCTTAAGGTTTTCTGGGCGAGGTTCCGGCAGCCTTCCAGGAAATGTTCCATCAATATCTGCATTTATGGTTGTAACTTTGCATCCTAACTCACGAAGCAGGCGTGGCCCGGCTAAGCTGCCTACACTGTTTGCGGCGTCAAGGACTACATGAAAATGATTTTTCAATATGCTGGCAACATCCACACGCGTTTTTATTGCTTCCACGTAATCATCAATTACTCCTTGAAGGTCACGTGTTATTCCCAACCTGTTCCATTCCGCGTAGTGTATCCTCTCGTCGAAGAATATATTTTCGATTTTGATTTCCTGTTCACGTGAAAGTTCTATTCCATCGTCCCACACGACTTTTATTCCGTTGTATTTTGGTGGGTTGTGTGATGCAGTTACTATCACTGCACCATTTGTTTTGTGATTTTTCACTGCATACTGTAATGCTGGAGTAGGCGCCATCCCCGCTAAAAGCACGTTACATCCTGTTGCATTTAAACCAGCAATAACCGCTCTGGCAAGCATGGGACTGCTTGTTCTAGCGTCATACCCAACTATGAGGTTACCACGTTGAAAAAATGTTCCAACTGCGCATCCAATTTTGATTGCCATTTCCGTTGTTAGTTCTCTGTTGACAACGCCACGTATCCCGTTTGTCCCAAATAATCGTCTTGGACCTAACATACTGTCATATTCCCTTCTCAAATAATGTTCTTAGGAGTTAATACACTTTCAAAAACCTCTTTGCCTGGACAAATCGAAACCCCTTTGACAAGTACAACATTATCCCTTACTTTGACATGGTCGCCGAGCACGCATCCCTCACCGATCTTGACGCATTTTCCAATAGCCACGTTTTCACCAATTATAGCTCCATCTACTGAGGAAAAATCGGATATAACCGTTCCAGGAAAAATCACTGAGTTTTGTATGCGAACATTTTCTCCAACAGTGACGTTTCGTCCTAGAACCGCATAGGGTCCTATAACTGATTTTTCTCCAATGGAAACCCCTTCGTCAAAGGCTACAGGCTTCTTAACTTCTACGCCTACAATTTCACGTTCACATTGGTTGGCAAACGAATCTAGCAGGATTTTGTTTATCTTCAAATAATCTTCCAGCTTGCCAATATCTATCCACAAACCGTCAAAAACATATCCGTAAAGCTTTTCTTCTTTCACAAGTTTTGGAAAGACTTCACGTTCGATCGAGACTGTTTGTCCTTTTGGAATGTAGTCAAAGATGCGCGGGGTTAGAACATAAATGCCAGCGTTTATTAGATTGGTTGGGGCGGTTCCAGGCAGCGGTTTCTCAATAAATCTTTTTATGCGATTTTCCCTTGTTAATTCGGCAACTCCGTATCTTTCAGGTTTTCTAACTTCATGAAGTGCTATGGTCGCTATGGCATCTTTCTCTTCGTTTTGTTCATGGGCTTTCAATATTTTTGTGTAATCTATGTCCGCGAATATGTCTTCATTCAAGACAAAAAAGTTTTCATCGTGGCTGATCAGGTTTTCAGCCTTTTTTATTGGGCCGCCTGTTCCAAGAGGGTTTTTTAGGGGGTCTCGTGAGTAAGTTAGTTTTATCCCGCATTTTGAAACTTCAAATTGTTTTATGAATGGTTCTGTTCGGTAGCTAACCGCCATTATGGCTTCCTTTACGCCGCTTTTTGCTAGTTTTTCTAGGGTCCATTGCAGTAAGGGTTTGTTAACTATTGGGAAGAGAATTTTCGGTCTCGTGCAGCTTGTCGGTCTTAACCTTGTGCCGAAGCCTCCTGCAAGAATTATAGCTTTCACCATTCTTCACCGCTGCAAACTGCAAGCTTGTATTCATTTGTCTTGTAATAAAACGATTTCGTGAAAGGTGAAAAACTGTGAAGGTTATGCTTCATGAAATGAACTGGACTGAAGCTAGAGAGTATTTCAAGAATAATGACATTTCAATTCTTCCAGTTGGTTCAAATGAGCAACACGGTCCACAAAATCCGCTTGGAACGGACCATTTGATAGCAAGGGCTATAGCAGAAGAAACAGCTAAACGTACCGAGGTACTTTGTCTACAAGTGATTCCATTCGGTGTAAGTTCTCATCATAAGCAGTTTTGGGGAACAATTTTTGTATCACCTAGGACATTCAAAAACTATGTGAAAGACGTATGCTTAGCACTCAACTATTACGGTGTTCAAAAAATTGTGATAGTCAATGGCCACGGCAGCAATCGCTGTGCTCTCTTGGAGATGGCTAGGGAGCTTAGGGAAAAAGGGATTTTTGTTTCTGTCTTCCAGTGGTGGGAAGCTGCAAACGAACTCTTGCCGGAACTTTTCAAGCTAGAAGAAAAGGGACACGCTGCAGCTGAGGAAACCTCGGTGAATCTGGCTTTGTACCCGCACATTGTGAATATGAATCAGGCTGTGGATGAAGAACCTCATAAACATGGTGTAGAAGCAGAAGGTGTGAGCCTTCCATTAGATACCTTGGACGAAACAGGTTCAGGAGTGTTTGGAAAATCCACAACGGCCTCCACAAAAAAAGGCCAAAGAATCTTTGAAGTAGTCGTAAACGAATTGGTTAATCATGTAAAACTGATCAAAGAAGCCAAAGTTGGGGATTTAGTACAGAAACCTAAGGTTCAGTAAAGCTTTCTACTCCCATTCAATTGTTGCTGGGGGTTTATGGGTTATATCATAAACAACTCGTGTTACCTCTGCAATCTCGTTAGTCATTCTTGTTGAGATTCTTTCAAGCACCGTATGGGGAATCTTCGCAAAGCTGGCTGTCATTGCTTCGCGGCTTTCCACAATTCTAACAGCAACAACGTAGCCGTAAGCTCTCATGTCACCTTTGACACCTGTAGCTTTTGTATCTGTTAAAACAGCGAAATACTGCCACAAATTCTCTTCTAAGCCACTTCTTTCGATTTCTTCCGTCACAATTTTATCTGCTTTTTTGGCGATTCCAATTTTTTCTTCAGTTAATTCGCCTATGATTCTAACCGCTAGCCCTGGGCCTGGGAACGGCTGTCTAAAAACGATTTCCTTTGGAAGCTGAAGCATCTTAGCAACCTTTCTAATCTCGTCCTTGTAAAAGTCGCGAAGTGGTTCCACAATTTTCTTGAACTTAATCTTTATGGGTAAACCAGCCACATTGTGATGCGTTTTTATTTTATCCGAAAATTTCCTGAAGCCCGACTCAATCCTATCCGGATAAATTGTCCCCTGAATCAAGTATTCTGCCCCTGTTTTGTCCGCAATTTCCTCAAAAACGCGTATGAACTCTTCGCCAATGATTTTTCTTTTCTTTTCAGGGTCAACTACTCCCTTAAGCTTTCTCAGAAACCTCTCTTGCTCATTTGCTACTATAAGGTCTATCTTGAACTTCTCAAAGACATTTTTTACAAATTCCGGTTCGTTCTCTCGCATAAATCCATGGTCAACAAAGACTGCTGTAAGTTTGGCGCCTATCGCTTTAGCTGCAAGAGCTGTTGCCACGCTGGAATCTATGCCTCCGCTCAGGGCTGTTATGGCTTTCCCATCGCCGATGTCTGTTTCTATTTCTTTCACAGCTTTTTCTACCATGTCTTCTATTTTCCAGTTAGGTTCGCATTTGCAGACTTCAAAAATGAAGTTGCGGAGCATTTGCGTGCCCTTTTCTGTATGAACTACCTCCGGATGCCACTGCAATCCGTATATCCGTTTTTCCCTGTGCCTGAAAGCGGCAACTGGACAATTTTTTGTATGAGCCAAAACCTCATATTCAGCGGGAATGGAGAAAACGGTGTCGCCGTGGCTCATCCAAACTTTTTCTCTATTATCTAACCCTTTCAAAACACCAACAGGCTTGTCAATGATAACATAGGCTATTCCATATTCCCTCTGTCTAGCTGGCTCAATTTTTCCTCCAGCCATTTGAGCTATAACTTGATGTCCAAAACATAAACCCAAAACTGGCAGGTTCAATTCATAGATGCCAGGATCTGGTCTCGGTGCATTTAGATCGTAAACACTGGCGGGTCCTCCTGAAAAAACCAGTCCTTTCACGTTGAGTTTTCCGCGTAGAAGCTTGATTTCTTCTGGTTTTACGTCGTGGGGAACTATTTCAGAGTAAACCCCATGTTCTCTGATTCTTCTTCCTATCAAGTGGCAGTACTGGCCACCGAAATCAAACACAAGTATAGTATCATATTTCATTACTGCATCTTCTCATACTATAAGATAATTGTCATCGTGTCTACCCTGATAATAGGGTTGTTTTTGCTAGGCGTAAAGATATTTTTGCATTTCCCATAGAGTTACTTCGTTTTTGCTGTTTGGTGTATGTGGTTCGTACTCCTTCCATTCTCTCATTTTAAGCTCCATATATTTCTCAGCGTTCTCTTTACCTAAAGCCTTTAGGCATATTTCATCGCTGTCCCACTCTTGTAAAGCCTCCTTCAGTGAAGTTGGCAAAACCCTGATGCCTAGTTCTTTGCGTTTGGCTTCACTGAGGTGATAAACATTCGTGTCCACGGCTTCACCCGGGTCAATCTTTTTTCTGACACCCTCCAGGCCAGCCTCAAGTATCACTGTATAGGCAAGATAAGGATTACACAGCGGGTCTGGGCATCTGAATTCTATCCTTGCTTCTTTTTCTTTTCCGTGGAAATATTCTGGGACTCTTATGAGAGCTGAACGGTTTCGGCTGCTCCATGCGACGTAGATTGGCGCCTCATAACCTGGTACCAGCCTTTTGTAACTGTTAACAGTGGGTGATACAATGGCGCATAGTGCCTTTGCATGCTCTAATAGGCCCCCGATGAAATATCGGCATGTTTGTGAGAGTTGTGCATAGCCTTTCGGGTCGTAGAAGATGTTTTTGCCGTTTTTTGGGTTGAAGAGTCCGATGTGGACGTGCATGCCGTTTCCTGGTTTGTCAGGCCATGGTTTTGGCATGAAGGTTGCTGTCCAGCCGTATTTTCTGTCCGCTACAGCTTTGGCTGCAAACTTGTATAGCATGGTGTTGTCGGATGTTGTGACGGGGTCTGAGTATTTGAATGTAATCTCGTTTTGGGCTGCGCCAGCCTCATGTTGTGTTCGTTCTACGATTATTCCCATGGAAAGTAAGGCGTTGGAAACGTTCATTCTGTAGGTTTCTGTTATGTCTCGACCCGGGGCTATGTCAAAATATCTTTGTTTGTCGATTAGGTGTTTTTCAACGGGATAAACCTCGCCTTCTTTGTTTTTTTGCACAAGATAGAATTCTAATTCGGCAGCAGCTGTTGGTTCATACCCTTCCCTCAATGCTTTTTCTGTGATCTTTTGGCAAATATATCTTGAGTCGCTTTCAAATCGCTTGCCATCGGGTCGGTATATGTTGCAGATGAAGCTTACAACACTCTTATCATAAAAGTAGTAGGGGTAAACCGTAAATGTGGAAGCGTCAGGCTTCATGATCATGTCGCTCTCTTCAATGCTGACTCCACCTATCATGGAGGAGCCGTCAAAACCGACGCCTTCCCTCAATGTGTTTTCCGCTTCTTCGGCTGGAATTGTTCTGCCTTTAAGGAATCCAAGCATGTCTGTGAAATGTAGAAGAATGTAGTCAGCGTGGTTCATTAGCTTCAAACATGTGTCAAAGTTTTGAATTGTCTTGGACCTGTCGTACACCATCGTGTTCTCCCTATACGAATTTACAATAGAAGAGGATATTTCCGCACATATAAAAACTTTATTGGTGAATATCGAAGCAAATGTTAAATAGGAGAACTCTTTCCTGAATGAGTGTTCAGTACAGGTGGTAGATAATGCGTTTAGATGAGACAGATGTCAAAATCTTGAAGACGTTGCTAAGTGATGCCCGGCTTTCATCTAGGCAAATATCTAAGCAATGCGGCGTTTCAATAGGTACCGTTCTTTCACGAGTAAAGAAAATGGAGAAGGAAGGAATAATAAAAGGCTATTCGGCGTTGCTGAATCAAGAAAAACTTGGTTACGAATTAACGGTTGTAAGTGAAATAACAGTTTCTAAAGGAAGGCTTCTAGAGATGGAAAACGAGATCGCTCGACTTCCAAACGTGTGCTGCGTGTATGACGTGACAGGCTTAATAGACGCAATGATAGTCGCAAAATTCAAGAATCGAAAAGAATTAGGCAAATTCACAAAACGTCTCCTAGC
>DAOVMU010000039.1 GCA_030630585.1 Candidatus Bathyarchaeota archaeon
AAAAGTCGCAGGAGCCAGATTCTTCTATTTAAAAGGAGAAAGCGTTCTCCTCGATATGGCTCTAATAAACTTCGCCTTAGAAGTGATGATTAAGAAAGGCTACACCCCCATAGAGCCGCCCTTCCTTATGAGACGCAAGCCATATGAAGGCGTGGTAGCACTAAGTGATTTCGAAAACGACTTATACAAGGTTGAAAACGAAGACTTATACTTGATTGCAACTTCAGAACATCCCATGGCAGCCATGTTCATGAACGAGGTGTTAAAAGCACAAGATCTACCGCTTAAACTTGTTGGCGTAAGCACAAACTTCAGAAAGGAAGCTGGAGCACACGGCAAAGACACAAGAGGAATCTTCCGCACTCATCAATTCAACAAAGTGGAACAGTTTGTAATCTGTAAACCAGGAGATTCTTGGAAAATCCATGAAGAATTGATACGAAACGCTGAAGAACTTGTTCAAAAACTTGGTCTGCCCTACCGGGTTGTGAACGCTTGCACGGGCGACATTGGAACAGTTGCCGCCAAAAAATATGATGTAGAGGCTTGGATGCCTGCCCAGAATGCGTACAGAGAAATAATCTCGTGCAGCAACTGTACGGATTACCAAGCCAGAAGGCTGAACATAAGGTATAGGGAAAAGGAAGGTGCACCACCAAAAGGTTTTGTGCACACTTTGAATTCGACAGCTTTAGCTACTGGCAGAACTATAGTTGCAATACTCGAGAACTATCAACAAGAAGATGGCTCTGTCATTGTTCCAGAAGTTCTAAGGAAATATATGAGTGGCATGGAAAGGATAGATGCGAAACGGTAAAGCTTTTAATACTTTGATGTGGATTTTCAAGCTACGGTTAGAGGGTAAACTTGTCTCGGAAAAGACGTTTAAGGGATAAATGGCGCGACAAATCATGGTACACAGTGTTGGCTCCATCATACTTTGGAAACGTTGAGTTAGGAGCAGTCCCATCAGCCGAATCGGAAAAACTGGTTGGAAGAGTAATTGACTCCACGTTGTATGAGGTTACAGACGATTTTTCCCATCAGTATTTGAAAATGCATTTCCAGATAACTGAAGTTGATGGCAAGACCGCTCGCACAATGTTTAAAGGACATGAATATTCACGTGACTATTTGCGAAGCCTTGTCAGGCGAAGAACAACAAAAGTTGAGGGGATATTCGATGTCACCACGAAGGATGGATACAAGTTGCGAGTGGCGGTTTGCGCCTTTACGCTTTCAAGGATTAAGACAACGCAGGAGCAGGCCATACGCGCCATAATGAGGAGGATCGTTAAAGAGAAAGCCTCAATACTTACGTTGGACCAGTTTGCTCAAGAACTAGTGCTTGGAAAAATAGCGTCAGACATTTACAATGAAGCGAAAAAGGTAGCTCCACTACGCCACGTGGGAGTTAAGAAATCCAAACTTTTAGATCCGTTAACTCAGTTGTTACAGTTGCAAGCGCAGGTGCAAGCCCAGAAGGCTTAGGAAGATTTAGCTTTTCAGAAGACTTTTCCCGTATTCGTAACCTTTTTCGAATGCTGTAAGGTTTAATTTTATAAATGCTTTTGGAACATTATGTCTTATCGATTCTTTCAAATGCTCTAAACCAAACAGATTTGTTATTGCTGCAAAAGCCCCTATCATTACAACATTTGCAACTATTTTTTTACCAAGCCCTTCAGCAATTTTTGTTGCCGGAACCTCGTACATCCTGACTTTTAAGTTCTCCCTTTTGTTTGGAACCAAGTCTGGATCCACTATAAGTATGCCGTTTTCTTTCAAGTCATCAACATATTGTAGGTATGCTTCCTTAGACATGGCAACCAGAATGTCGGGATGCTCAACCTTTGGAAAATCTATGTCTTCATCAGAAATTATTACTTCTGATCTGCAACGGCCTCCTCTTGATTCTGGACCATACGATGCTGTTTGGATGGCGTTTTTATCTCCGTAGACGCATGAAGCTGTGGCCAAAATCAAGCCGGTTCTTATGATTCCTTGTCCGCCAAAACCGCCGATGCGGATTTCCACACGCATAATTTCAGCCTCCCATCACCTTTTTTGAATCGTTAAGAATTGTTTCTGAAGCAGTTCTCCATATGTTGGCTTTTCAATGTCGATGAATTCGCCAACTATTATTTTTTCTATTGTGATTTCAGCTTTTGCTGGGTCATAGCCATGCCTTATTTCGCATATTTGTCTATACCGTTTCATTGTGTCAATAGCTTTTCCAAGCTTGTTTCGCCTTCCGTAAATTTCTGGACATGGTGAAATGACTTCGATAAATTTGAAACCTTTCTTTTGGAGGGCTTTCTTAATGGATTCTGTAAGTCTTTTAACGTGCAGCGCAGTCCATCTGGCCACGTAAACTGCACCTGCAGCTGCTGCTAAATGCACAAGATTAAATGGGTGTTCAATATTGCCGTAGGGTGTCGTTGTTGTATATGAATCTAAGGGAGTTGTTGGTCCAAACTGGCCACCAGTCATTCCATAGTTGAAGTTGTTTGAGCATATCACCGTCATGTCCACATTTCGTCTGGCAGCATGGATAAAGTGGTTTCCACCAATTGCAAATAAATCTCCGTCGCCACTGATAACAGCGATTGTCAATTTCGGATTTGCAAGTTTTATTCCAGTTGCCAAAGCTATAGGGCGACCGTGGGTCGTGTGGAAAGAATCACATTTTATATAGCCTGCAATTCGTCCTATGCAACCTATCCCTGAAACAACAACAAGTTTGTCCATGTTTATACCTAAATCGTCAAGGGCTTTTACAAAACAGTTGAGGATTATTCCGTCTCCACAGCCTTCACACCATATGTGTGGAAATCTTTCCAACCGAAGATACTTAGCCAATGGATGCTTTTCAAATTCTTGTAGAACAGTCATGCTTTTGCAGCCCTCCTTATAACTTCAAAGATTTCAGAAGGACTATGTGGTTCTCCGCCAATTTTAGATGAGAAGTGCACTGGTGTTTCTTTGGCTACTCTTTCAACTTCTCTTACAACTTGTCCACAATTCATTTCTGGAACAACTATAGCCTTCACATGGTTGGATAGTTCTTCAACCTGTTTTTCTGGGAAGGGCCAAACTGTTATGAGCCTTAGCAATCCAGCTTTTATTCCAGCTTCGCGGGCCCTTTTCACAGCGTTTAATGAAGATCTTGAAGGAATACCGTAGGCAATAACTGCTACGTCCGCGTCTTCAAGCATGAACTTGTAAGTCCTAATTATTTTGTCAGAGTTTTTTCTTATCTTTTCGCAAAGCCTATTCACAAGCTCATGTTGTATCTTGGGATCGGTGGTTTTTGGGTAACCAAGCTCGTCATGAGTTAAGCCGGTAACATGAACACGATAGCCTTCTCCAAAACATGCCATGGGAGGAACTAAATCTTCATCGGGTTTGAATGGGACATACTTGTCTGCAGGAACTATCGGTTTTTTACGTTCAACAGTTTTAATCTCTTCACGTGACGGAATCACAACGCGTTCCCATAAGTGTCCTGTAAAGCCATCTGCCAAAAGAAAAGTTGGAGCGCGATAAGTTTCCGCAAAGTTAAAACATTCAATTGTCAAGTCGAACATTTCCTGAACAGAAGCTGGGGCTAAAGCAATTATCTCGTAGTCTCCGTGGGAACCCCATTTACACTGCATAACATCTTGTTGGGCTCCTTCGGTTGGCAGACCAGTGCTCGGGGCACCCCGCATAATATTTACTACAACGCATGGTGTTTCAGTCATAACTGCTAAACCAATGTTTTCTTGCATTAAGCTGAATCCCGGTCCGGAAGTGGCTGTCATGGCTTTGGCTCCTGCCCAGCTTGCACCGATTATTGCAGCCATGGAGGCTAACTCGTCTTCCATCTGAACAAACATTCCATCAACCTCAATCATCCTCCGAGCCATTCGTTCAGTTATTTCCGTGGCTGGTGTGATGGGGTAACCCGCGAAGAATTTGCATCCAGCAGCTATTGCGCCTTCCGCACATGCGATGTCTCCCTGCATTAGATGTTTTCCTGTTAATACTTCCCTATGCATTGTCATTACTCTCTCTCACCCCCACTTTCTTTCGTCTCTAAGTGAACTGCAAAATCTGGGCATATCCTTTCGCAAAGACCACAACCAATGCACGCATCTTCACTTTTCAGCTTCGGAGGGTGCACTCCTTTTGCATTTAGTTTTTCTGATTCTTCAAGAGCATCGACTGGACAGAATTCTATGCAGAAGCCGCATCCCTTGCAAAAATCTTCAATAACCTTCCATTCAACTTCTGCAAGTTTCTTTCTCTTTACGACTGGTGCCATCGATCTACCTTTGCTCATGTTTTCCATCTCGGCTGGTTACGGTTGTTCTTTTTGGGACAGAGAAAACACCAAAGATATAAAGGTTTACAAACGTAAAGGTTTCCACCTACATTTTAGGTTTCAAGTTTCTCTTTTATCTTGCCGCGTTCTTCCGGTGTTATTTTTCCCAAACGTGCAACCCTTGCACTGACGGTTTCGAAAAGCTTCACAGTCTTGTCATACTGCGGTATTGTAGTTGTCATCGACTGCAAACGAAGGGGTGAAACTTCGTATTCTCGCAACTCCTTTTTGAGGCTACCTACATGTTTCAACAGTTTTTCCCCGGCGAAGGGACTGTCATCACCCTCAACGAACACCACACCATCAGCTCCATAAGCAAACGCGTTTATCAAATGTTTTATGCCTATCCGCATGCAACTGGGCACGGTTATCGGTCTTATGTTCGCGACATAACCCAATCTTCTGGTTCCAGCTAAATCCAATGAGGCATAAGCCGTTTTACGTTCAATAAATGCAATTATCTTCGGTTCTTTTGTCTCCCCAGCACTGGCACCTTGGATTTGTGCAATCAGTTGCTTTTCCGTAACATTCCTCTGGTCTATTGCTTCCCTTGGACATGCTGGAACACATGCTCCACAAGTTATGCACGCAACAGGCGTAACGGTTATTGTTGATTTTGTTATTGTTATTGCAGCCGTTGGACAGATGGCAATGCATTCACCGCAGAGGTCGCATTTCGCACGGTCTATTATGGGCACTTCTGGGGATGTGGCTAGTTCACCTAATCCTATAAAGGTCGCAGCTCTTGACGCCGCAGCCATACCTTCCTCAACGGACTCGCGAATGTCTTTCGGTCCTAAGGCGCATCCGCAAACGAAAATCCCTTCTTTGGTGCTGTCCACAGGGTTGAGTTTGTAGTGTTTTTCTATGAAGAAGTTGTCGGGTCCTGTGTGTAAGCCTAAGATCTTGGATACTTCTTCTGTGTCTGGTCTTGGGGTGATGCCCATGCTGAGAACTACCATGTCGAATCTTTCTTCTACTGGTGTTCCAGCAATTGTGTCCTCAGCTTTAACGATTAATCCGTCATTTGCTGGTAAAACCTTAGCCGCTAATCCTCGCACAAATCTTGTGCCTTGTTCTCTGGCTCTAGCATAGAATTCTTCGTAGCCCTTGCCATCCGCTCGTACATCTTGATAGAAAATCCAAGGTTCCACGTTTGGAACTGCCTTCTTAAGCAGAATGGCTTGTTTAATAGCTACCATACACCCTATTTTGCAACAGTATTCCTTAGCTCTTTCTTGAAGAGCGCGGCTTCCAACACATAGAATGAAAGCGACTTTTCTGGGGATTTTTCCGTCAGACGGCTTGTGAAAACCAAAATGCATTATGCGTTCAAACTGCAGATTAGTAACAATGTCTGGATGCATTCCATAAGAGTATTCGCCAAAATCATTTGGGCTTATCTGGTCGTAGCCAGTAGCGACAATTATTGCACCCACGTTAAGTTCGATTTCTTCAGGTTGCATATCATAGTTTATGGCTTTAGGTTCACAAACTTCCATGCATTTACCACAAGCAATAGGTTCCAACCCTAAACAGTTGTCTAAATCTAAAGCGTAAGCTCTCGGAACACCTTGAGGAAACGGGATATAGATGGCTTTACGCCACGTCAAACCCATATTGAACTCGTCTGGAACTTCGACTGGACACACGTCTGTGCAGTCATCGCACCCTGTACACTTGTCAACATCCACAAACCGTGGTTTCACACTTAATGTGACAACGTAGTCTCCCGGAACCCCCTTCAAAGCTACAGGTTCAGCCATTGTATAAATTTTAATTTTCGGATGCTGCGACACACTTACCATTCTCGGTGCCAAAATGCAGTATGAACAGTCAAGGGTTGGAAAGGTTTCGCTTAATTGAGCCATATGCCCCCCTATGCATGGATCACGCTCCACTAAATGCACTTGATAGCCCTTATCTGCCATTTCAAGGGCCGATTGAATCCCAGTGATGCCGCTTCCAATGACCAGAACCTCTCTTTTCACTTTGGTCTTGATGGGATGCAGTTCTTCTAGGTACTTCACTCGGTTAACCGCACCACGTATAATATCTATCGCTTTTGCTGTGGCTTCCTCTATATTGTCGTGAACCCAGCTACAATGCTCACGTATGTTCGCCATTTCAAGAAGGTACGGGTTTAAACCAGCTTCAGAAACAGCTCTTCTAAAAGTTGCCAAATGCAACTGTGGAGAACAGGAAGCAACAACAACACGGTTGATCCCATACTCCTTTATCCCGCTTTTAATCTTGCCTTGCCCCTGAGTGCTGCAGAGATAATCCACGGTTTCAACAGTTTTTACTCCTTCAAGCTTGGATATGGCTTCTCTAACCTTTTCAACATTCACCGTGTCGCTGATGTTACCTCCGCAATGGCAAATGTAAACGCCGATGCGTACTGAAGATTCCAAACACGTTCACATCCATCAATTCGCAGATTTTGCCGGTGGTAGAAGATGTTGAGTTAATCCGTGTTATATAATCTTTCTAGTGGAAGCTGAGATTTTTGAACGATAAGTTTAAAATGTTTGATTATTCAGTTTCTTAAACACTAGGAAGGACATCTGATGGATCTTGCAGAAAAAGTCAAAAGCATAAGTGGCGAAGATGTGCTTTCATGTTACCAGTGTGGTTTATGCAGTGGCTCATGCCCCGTAAGATTCGCTATGGATTTATCACCCACGCAGGTAATCAGGCTTGTTCAAATACGCAATATAGAAAAGATTTTTGAAGCAAACACCTTCTGGATTTGTAGCACGTGCTTTGCTTGTTATGCAAGATGCCCAAGAGAGATTAACATAACAAAAATTATGGAAGCCTTAAGACAGATAAGGCTGAGAAGAGATCAGGACAAAATCTCAGTTAATGAAATCCCTAAAGAAGAATTAAAGATACTTCCGCCGATCGCCTTGGTCAGTAATTTCCGTAAAACAACAGCCTAGAAGGCATGCAAATGGTTAAGATACCATACTATCCGGGCTGTGCTGTCCAAACAACAGCCAGAAACTATTCAATTTCAGGCATAGCAGTTGCTAAAAAATTGGGAATAGAACTGGTTGAACTGCCTAAATGGAATTGCTGTGGAGTTTTTCCGTCACTAGCAACTGACGATCTGATGCGGCACTTGGCTCCAATAAGAAATCTCATACACGTACAAGAAATGAACGAAAATGGAATTGTGCAAAATGAAAATCGTATTATCACATTTTGCTCCATGTGTTATCACACGCTTAAAGAAGTCAATTTATTCTTGAAAGACGCGGAAAAAATGGAAAAAATAAATGCTTTTCTTGAAAGGGAAAAGGAATTCGTCGGCGGAGTTAAAGAAGGCTACAGAGGCGGAGTAGAAGCTTTAGACTTTCTTGAAGTTCTAAGAGACATGGTAGGATATGACAGAATAGCAAAAGAAGTGAAAAAGCCGCTTAAAGGTTTGAAAGTGACTCCTTATTACGGTTGCCTCGTTTTAAGACCGAGAGAAATAGGCATAGATGACCCGGAAAACCCAACAGTTTTAGAAGACATCTTAGAAGCTTTAGGTGCTGAGGCTATTGATAACCCGAATAGAACACAATGTTGTGGCAGTTATCACACGGTTGACAGAAAAGACATAGTTGCAAAGCTAACTTACGACAACTTAATCTATCCGATAAGAAACGGTGCAGAAGTCATCGTTACCTGTTGTCCCCTTTGCACTTTCAATTTAGATCACAGACAAAAAGAAGCAATAAAACTCCACAGAGACTTGAAAGAAACACCAGTGATGTATTACACGCAGCTTATGGCAGTAGCCTTCGGGTTAGATAAGCAATTTTGGGGTGTTGACCTTGGTTTACATTATGTTGATCCGAAACCGTTGCTTGAAGCTAAAAATCTTTATTAGAAGGCTGAGAAAAATGCTATCTTCTCATGGTTACTTGAATTTGGTGTGAAAAATGACTGAAGTTGACCGAGAAAAAAAGGAGAAAGTTCGAATATACATTATGGGACGCGAGTACAAAGTTCCAGCGGGCTTAACCATCATGAAAGCCATGGAATACGCGGGTTACAGATTTGTAAGAAGTTCAGGTTGCCGAGGAGGCTTCTGCGGAGCATGCGCCACGATTTACAGAGTAAAAGGAGACTACAAGCTAAGAATGGCTTTAGCTTGTCAAGAAACAGTTGCAGACGGAATGTACATAAGCCAAATTCCATTCACACCAGCAGAAAAACCCATTTACAACCTTGAAGAATTAAGCCCGTCAGCAAACGTCTTTTTAGAGTATTATCCAGAAATTGCAAAATGCGTCAGTTGCAACACCTGCACAAAAGCATGCCCCCAAGACTTAGAGGTAATGGATTACGTTCAAGCCGCCTTGAGAGGAGACCTTCAAGAAGTAGCAAGCCTCTCCTTCGACTGCATCACATGCGGACTATGCGCTACAAGATGCCCCGCAGAAATCGTACCCTACAACATAGCTTTACTTGCAAGAAGACTCTACGGCAAATACGTTATGCCTAAAGCAAAACACGTTGAAGAAAGAATAAAGGAAATAGAGTCTGGCAAGTTCAACGAAGAACTCCAGAAGCTCATGCAGACAAGTGTGGATAATCTTAAGGGAATTTATGAAAAAAGGGAGATTGAACCAGAATGAGCAAGTTAAAGATAGTAAGAGGATATCCCGAATACATGCTTGAAACCATAGAAACTGTTGAGAACACTAGGGACAGGAGGCTAAAAGAGACTTTTCAACTCATAAGACTACAAGAAAGGGAGAAAATACTGAAAAAGTTCCACCCAGACTACAAAAAAGAAGCAAAAAGACCCATCAAAGTTGGACCTAACAAAGGGGATTTAATGTCTCATGAAATTGCAAACTTACTTGAAGCTCACCCACTGATAAAACCCGAAGATATAGACCTATCAAAGCCAGATTTTGACGTTGACATCCTTATCATCGGCGGCGGAGGAGCAGGAATGACAGCGGCTTTGTGGGCGAATTATAGTGGGATGGACGCGGAAAACATACTTATTATACAGAAGCTAAGGCTTGGCGACTCTAATTCTATAATGTCACAAGGGGGCATACAGGCCGCAGACAAATCCAATGACACCCCAGCTCTTCATTACCTTGACGTCCTAGGTGGTGGACACTTCACTAATGACCAGAAACTTGCTGGAACACTTGTGTTAGGCGCTCCGCAAATAATAAAATGGCATGAAGACCTCGGAGTCATGTACGACAGAGAATCCGATGGCACGATGGTTACAATACACGGTGGCGGAACGTGTAGAAAAAGAATGCATTCCGCAAAAGACTATACTGGTTTAGAAATAGTGAGAAATCTTAAAGATGAAGTTATAAACAAAAACATTCCGATTTCAGAGTTCACCTCCGTTGTGGAACTGCTTACAGATGAACAAGGGCATGTTGCTGGAGCCGTCTTATACAACATGGAAACACAAGAATACCATGTTGCAAAAGCAAAATCCACAGTATTGACTACTGGCGGATTCGGCAGACTTCACATACAGGGCTTTCAAACCACAAACCATTACGGAGCAACAGCCGACGGAATCGTTCTTGCATACCGCGTAGGCGCAAGATTAAGAGACTTGGACTCTGTACAATATCATCCGACAGGTGCGGCATATCCAGA